>CAZKYZ010000095.1:0-11355 GCA_964557055.1 uncultured Desulfobacterales bacterium | reverse complement strand
CACCGAAATACCGGCCCGCTTTGTTTGGCTCAGCTTCAGGGTCCATTCATCCAGGAGATGCAGCAGTTCCGGATCGTAAATGCCGTTTTCGGTTTTTGTATCGACAATTATTTCCAGGGACATGCTTCCCTTCAGGTTGTCGTCAAGGAACGCCAGGTTGCTTCTCTCCGGGGAGTCGACGGGAAAATAGAGGACGATATTGTGCGAAAACTTCAGGGTTGTCAGTAAAACGGTGGACACCAGCAGGAGCAGTATGCTCACGACGGTGATGGCAACCGGGTGGTCACAGGTGAAGTCAGCGGTTTTGATCAGTATATTGTCTAGCAGCAAAGACTGTTCCGATGACTTTTTAAGCGGTCGGATGGGGAAAATCGCCAGCATAGCCGGGAGAATGGTGATTGTGTAAACGAATGCCAGCAGCACGCCGGCGGCGGCAAAATAGCCGATTTCCGCAATGGCGCCCAGCTCGGACAGGGTGAAAGAGAGGAGGCCGGCCGCTGTGGTCAGGCTGGTCATGAGGATGGCCAGGCCGGAATGGCTGAGGGCATAGGCTATGGCCTCTCGTTTGTTGCCGGTTTTTCCAAAATAACGGTAAAAAATAACGAGAATATGAACGGCATCCGCTACGCCCACGGACAGCAGGAACGCCGGTATCACGGTGGTGGTGATTTTGATCGGTACGTCGACGAGCGACATCAGGCCCATGGTGGAAACAAGAGCGGAAAGGATAACGATGACGGGCAGAACGACGCCGGAAATCCGCCGGAAAAGGATCATCAGAAACAGGGCAACTGCGGACAGGGCCAGTACGATACAGATCTGCATGTCCGCCAGGGTTGCCTGGTTGAAAGCGTCTACGATTACCGGTCCTCCGGAAGGCAGCAGCCTGAAGTCTTCAGCGTTGTGGCGCTCCACAATCCGGTAGACAGCGGCCACGACTTCCCGGTTTTCCTGTGCGCTGAAATAACGAACCGGCAGGCGGCTGTCGCCGGCCCCTTCTATGGCCGCTGCGTCCTGGAAGCCATCCGATACGGCATCAAAACCGGCTGCGGCAATGGCGGCATCCGTTTCGATAATTACCGCCGTTACGTCGAGATTCTCGGACAGGATATAATTCCGAAAAAGATGGGAGGCCGCCGCTCTTGATTTTACCTGTTCAAAGTCCAGTCCGCGATCCTGCCAGTCTTCCAGAAAGTCTTCCACGATCAGTTCATTGTTTTCTCCCCGGGTGTCGCGAATGTTAATCAGACTGGTCACATCTCGCAGGTAGGGGACGTTCTTTTCGATGTCATCCTGAAACGCCTGCAGCCGGCGGACAAAAGCCGGCGAAAAAATATCCGGAGCGCTGATGGCGACAATGAGCAGTTCCGAGCGGCCGAATTGGTCTCGAAAGGCATTATAGGCCAGAAGACTGGGGTCGTTTTTCTGAAGAAGCGCTTCGGAAGACGTGTCGATCCGGATAGACGGTATCTGCCCGGCCAGAAAACCGACCAAAGCGAAGGTGACGATAAGAACCCGGACCGGATGGTCGAAAACGAAGAGGCCCAGGTGTTCAAACAGGGTTTCGATCTTTTTTTTGATTGCGGTAATCACAGATATTCGCTGCGCCTCCATACCCTTTATAAAAGCCGGGATAACCGTGCCCGGTCCGTTTCACCGGTGCATTGCCGGTTTATGAAAATAGAGGACCAGGCTTTTGCCGATAAAGGGATTCAGGAATCGATCCAGCAGACCGGTCAAGCGCGGTTTTTTCATGATATCCCAGACCAGGAAACGATGGTACAGATTGACCAGGGCAGCGTCGCTGCGCGTGGGGCCAACCAGGCATTTCAGCCACCAGTAGGGGCTGTGCAGGCCGTGTGCAAAGTGAGCGTCCCGGTGATTGACGCCACAGTTTTCCAGCAGGGCGATCAGTGGTTTTTTCCGGTAAATCCGGACGTGCCCCTGGTTGGCTTTGCCGTAATCGTCCGAAAGTTTCCAGCAAATCCACTCCGGCAGATATCGCGGTACGCTGACCACCAGCTCGCGTCCAGGTTTCAGCACCCGAACCAGTTCCTTTGCGGCCGTTTGATGCTCCGGGATGTGCTCCATAACTTCGGAACAGATGACGATATCGAAGGAGTCGTCGGCAAACGGAAGGCGGCGGATGTCGGCAACCGTCAATCCCCAGACACCGCCGCCGCTTTCACCCACCGCATCGTGGAAATGAAGCCTGTTTTTTGCCTCCGTAAGATCCGTGAAATTCAGATCGGACCCGATTACGGTGACATCCTTGAACCCGTAAGCCTTACCGGTATGTCTTCCGGAGCCGCAGCCGATATCGAGGATCCGGAATCCGGGTTCCACGGCAATGCGCGCGAAATCAACCGTGATCACGGATCACCTCCCGGTAGGTCGCTACAACACTTTCCGCTGCATTTTCCCAGGTGAAATGGTTCATGATCCTCCGGTATCCGGCTTCCCCCAGGGATTTGGCAAGATCCGGGTTGTCCAGAAGGCGGACAATGGATCCGGCCAGGGCCTGATAATCCGCCGGAGGAACCAGTATGCCCGCATCCCCCATGACTTCCGGCAAGGCGCCTCCGGTGGTGCTGATGACCGGTACACCACAGGCCATTGCTTCTCCGACAGGGAGGCCGAAGCCTTCGTAAACCGAAGGGATCACGGCGATGGCTGCCCTGGCGTACTGACGCACAAAGGCTTCATTGTCGATACGTCCGGTAAACTGGATAAGGTGCCCGATCCCGAGTTTCCGGACCAGTTTTTCGATGCCGCCGTTTTTTTTGGGCGTTCCAATGACGGTCAGGTAAATCTGCCGGGTTTTTGAAATTTCCGCGATAGCCTGCAGCAGGTAATAGAGACCCTTTAAGGGCGTGTCGGCACTATTGGTTACAATCAGGCGATTTTTTTCTCTTGCGATTTCCGGAATGGGGTAGAAAAGGGAAGTGTCGATGCCGTTGGGGATTACCCGGAAGCGTTCTCTGGGAATTCCGAATTCCTTACTGATGTCGGTTTTGGCGCATTCCGATACGGTAATGATTCGTGAAAAAGTCCTGGCCACCCGTTTTTGCATGTTGATAAAGGAGTACCAGCGCAGATTTTTCATTTTTTTCCAGAATGCCCGGACACTTCTGATGGCGATGTCTCGATCGACGGTAATCGGGTGATGGATTGTGGTAACGGTCGGCAATTTGCGGCCCATGGCCCAAAGACCGTAGGACAGGCTCTGATTGTCGTGGATGATATCATAACGATTCAGGCGCTTGTTGATATAACCGTAGGCCCGCAGCCCGAAGGTGAACGGCTCCGGAAAACCGGTGGTTGAAACACTGAGCCACTCCAACAGGTTGATGGGGTCTTTTAATTCCAAAGCGGAAGGCAGCCGGAAAGGATTCTCCTCGTTATACAGGTCGAGACCGTTGATGCGATGAACGGGAATACCGTTATCCAGACCAGGACCGGGAGGACCGGCGATAATCTCCACATGGTGACCCAGGCTGGTAAGTGCGACGGCCAGGTTGCGGATATATACGCCCTGTCCGCCACAGTGCGGGTTGCTTCGATAACTCAGCAGACCGATCCTGAGGGGCCTGTCGGCAAAAGCGGGGGCATTGCTGCCGTTTATTGACATTCCGTATATTGCTCCATCTGATGTTTCCAAAAACCATCTGAAGACGCTCTCACTTCCGGCAAGCGATACGGCGGAAACGGTGGAATCCTGTACGAATGGCCGCTTTGTTTTGTTCCGTGGCGCCCGGCCGGTAGTTCCGTCAACAAACCGGGCAACCCGCAGGTTCCCAAGCATCCCAGAGGATGCCTTCCAATACAGGCCCCCCGTTCATCTCGTCAAGCTCTTTTTAACAGGAACGCTGCCGAAATCATTTTCGACGCATTCGTATTTATTACATATTCGATCGGGTTGATTTAACTTTGACAGCAACGCCCGCAGAATTTTCGTGAAACCAACGAGATGGCCGGCCTGTGCGGCTGACCGTCCCGAATCCGGTTCCGGTCTGGCATGTTTCGGGCAGGCGTGATATACTTTCAAACTTATTGATTATGGGAAAAACAGCATGAATATTTTTCGCAAAGGCAATCCGGTATATCCGCACGAAGTGATCCTTCAGGAGGTCGCCCCCCGGGACGGGTTCCAGTTCGAGAAGTTTGTACTGCCTGTCGAATTCCGTGTGGCCATAATCAACGATCTGGTGGATGCTGGCCTGCGCAACATCCAGGTTGCATCTTTCGTTAATCCGCAAAAAGTGCCCCAAATGGAAGGTGCGGAGAACGTAATCGCGCAACTGCCCGTTGTAGACGGCGTATGCTATAGCGCTCTCGTCCTTAACACCAGGGGCTTTAAACGGGCGCAGATGGCCGGTGTGCGGTTTATTGAAGTTTCGGTGTCGGCCAGCGATACCCACAGCCTGAAAAATGTCGGTATGAACCGTGAAAAGGCCCTGGGGCAGGCAACTGCAATCCTCTCGAGGGCTCGGGAAGCCGGAATCGATGCCAGGGGCGGCATTCAATGTGCCTTCGGGTGTGCGATCGAGGGCCCCGTGGAGGTCGCAGGGGTGCTCGCAATGGTTCGCCGCATGATCGATGCGGGTGTTGATTCCATCGCCCTTTCCGATACCACCGGTATGGCGGACCCGGTTGCCATCGGCGATATGCTGGACCAACTCCTTCCCATTGCCGGCGCCATTCCGGTCGCCCTGCACCTGCATGACACCCGGGGCCTTGGAATGGTGAATGTGGCCGCTGCACTTGGATTCGGCATCACTCGTTTTGATACCTCCGCCGGTGGCATGGGGGGCTGTCCGTTTACCCCCGGCGCAGCGGGCAATATCGCTACGGAGGACACGGCCTATTTATTGGCGGCCCTGGGAATCGAGACCGGTGTCGACATTTCAAAAGTGGCGGCAGTGTCCCGGAAACTGGAGAAAGCGTATAACAAAACCTTTCAGGGGAGAGTATACCGCCTGGCGGAATTTAACCGCAGGGCTACTTAAGCGGGGCAGCGGTCCCGAATGTTGGGGCCAAACCGCAACACCGGACCGGCCGCCACCGGGTCGGAAATGGATTGGAAGTTCCGATAGCGTTACGAAACTTGACAAAATTTTCCATTGTATAAAAAAATATCTTGTTCAACGGTTAGACCGAAACAGGGAAATCCACCATGACCGCCAATAGCAACATCTCTATTCTGTTCGTGGATGACGAGGAAACGATTCTCGAGATCGCCACCGATTTTTTTGAACATAAAGGCTATAAAGTGATGACGGCCCGGGATGGTATGGAAGCGCTTGAAATTTTAAAAAGCGAAAAAGTGGACTGCTGCTTTACGGACATTAATATGCCCCGAATGGACGGCATGGAATTGGCCGAACATATCCGTATAAGGGACAACACCCTTCCGGTTATCGTGATGACCGGATATCCATCGCTGGATGTCACCATTAAAACGCTCAAAAATGGTGTCGTCGATTTTCTGATAAAGCCGGTGAAGCTTGATCAAATGGAACTCTGTGTGCGCCGGGTGTTGCGCCAGCGGGATGTTTTTGTGGAGAATATCCTGCTTAAAAAAGAGGTCCAGGGCAAAGAAAGAATAGAGCGTCTGAACAGAAAATTACGATCCAAAGTGGATGAACTGGGCGTCCTGAACAGTATCCTGGCGGAATTCACCAACATTACTTCCGGCACGGATGTATTCAAGCGCATCGTGGAAATGGCTACCAATATCGTTGGGGCGGATGAATCACGGTTTTTTGCCATCAACGAAGAAATTGAGAAGCCGTTTGAAGTTGCCGCAATGGTCCGCGAACAGGCCGGGCAAAACGGTCACCCGGTGATGCTTGCCCTTTCTGAAGAAAAAGCCCGGGAAAAACTGGTGAAGGAAGTGGCTGCCGATGCCATTCCATTGCTGTTGCCGGGCAGCACCAAAGATATCGGGCTTACGGAAGACGGCTCCGGCATGTTCGTACCCCTGAAAATCAGGGAAAAAGTTTTCGGTGTGCTGACCAGCATATCGTTCGGTAAGAATGGGCACATGTTTACGGAGAAAGATCTTTACTACCTATCCTTTCTAACCCAGAATGCAGCCAACGCTATTGAAAATATGGTGCTCTACGAAAATATATATGAAAACCTTTTCGCTACGTTATATGCTTTTGTTAATGCCCTGGAGGCTCGTGACCCATACACCCAGCAGCACTCGAATCGTGTGGCCGGTATATCCATGACCATCGGAAAAGAACTGGGCTGCTCCCCGGAAGAGCTGGAAACACTGAATTTTGCCGGGCTCCTGCACGATATCGGCAAGATCGGAATCCGGGACGACATCCTTTTGAAACCTGGCCGTTTGACCGACGAAGAATTTGAAAAAATTAAAGAGCACCCGGCTATCGGCGCCCGCATTGTCGAACGATTGGGACTCTGGGACACGGAAAAGCAGATCATCCGCAGCCATCATGAACGATTTGATGGTACCGGATTTCCGGATGGTTTGCAGGGTGAGGAAATACCTCTTATGGCCAGGATTATGTCCGTGGCCGATGTGTTTGACGCGATGGCCTCCAACCGGGCTTACCGCAAAAAGATGGGAATGGACCAGGTGTTGAGAATTATTGAGGAAGGCTCCGGTTCCCAGTTTGACCCGCAGGTTGTAAAACCGTTTCTGCGCCTTTGCCGGGAAGGGAAAATCTCACCTGAATCCGACTGAATCCGGTCGGTTCCAAAGGCCTCATATAGAACAAAGGGAAGATATGCAGGAAATTCGTTTTCACGGTCGCGGCGGACAGGGTACGGTCGTGGCATCGGTTGTGCTGGCAAAGGCGTTTTTTGCCGCAGGGTATGAAGTACAGACGTTTCCGTCTTTCGGGGTGGAAAGAAGGGGCGCCCCGGTGGAAGCTTACCTCCGCCTGGATACTGCCAAGATATTGATCCGCAGCAATATTTACAGGCCGGATCATGTGCTGGTCCAGGACGCCAGGCTGATAGGGATCGTGGACGTCACCGCCGGCCTGCGAGAAGGCGGATGGATACTAGTCAACGCGTCTGAGGCCCCTGCCGAGACAGAAGCGTTTTCCGGTTTTCATCTGGCATGTGTGGATGCAAACCGCATCGCACTGACAAACCGCTTGGGGACCCGCACACACCCGATGATCAATACGGCCATGATCGGTGCCTTTGCAAGAGCCCTTGGAAAACCGCCTCTGGAGATGGTGTCCGCAGCGATTCGGGAAGAAATCCAGGTAAAAACAGAGGCCAATGTTCAAGCCGCAAAAGACGCCTACGAGGGGGTGACACTGGTCGGCAAGGTCTGAGTTTCCATCCACAAATGGTCTTTTTGCCCAATCTCGGCGTCAATCGGCGCTTTTGTTTGTGCGACGTAGCCCGCTACGTCTCCGCGCAAGCGCTTGATTTCCTGGACCTTGGACAAAAATCCGCATTTCTGGATTGGAAACACCATTTTGTGCCCAACCTGTTTTTATCGGTCTATGAGTGGGCACGAGACAGTTTCCATGCGTACAACAAGGAACCGCCATGGTAAAACAAACGGATTGGAAAGCGAAGGTGCCCTTATTCATTTCCCGCTCCAGCGTGACCACAGCATCGAACAAAACCGGCACGTGGAGATTTGTACGGCCCTTCCATGATGAAAAAACAGCTCCCTGCAGCAGCAGCTGCCCGGTGGGTGAAGACATTCCGAGAATTGAGTATCTGCTGGCCAACGGCCGTATAAGAGAGGCCTGGAACCTGATTCTTCTGGAGAATCCGCTGCCGTCCGTGTGCGGGCGGGTGTGCTATCACCCCTGCGAATCCGTGTGCAACCGGGCATTAATCGACAGCACCGTCGGCGTTCATGCCATGGAACGATACATCGGCGACTGCGCTATTGAAAGGGGCTGGAAAGTGGATGTCCCCTCAAAACAGAACAACGGAAAAAAAATCGCTGTTGTGGGCAGTGGCCCTGCCGGTCTTGCCGCCGCCTGGTTTCTGACGATGCTCGGCTATACCTGCGAGATCATGGAAAAGAAATCGAAGGCGGGAGGTCTGCTGCGATGGGGTATTCCGGCCTATCGTCTACCGGAGAATGTTTTACAAAAGGAAATCGGTCGAATAGAGCATTCTGGTGTACGGATTGTTACCGGCCGGCTGGTAACAGCCCAAACCCTGAATGATTTGAAGCGGCGTTTCGATGCTGTTTTTGTGGGGGCTGGGAATGAGCGGTCTTTTCAAATGAAAATTCCGGGAGAGGAGCTGGCGGAAGACGGGCTGGCTTTTTTACGAAAAATTCGGGAGGGCAAGCCACCCGGAGCCGTCGGGAAATCAGCGGTTATCGGCGGCGGGAACACGGCGGTCGATGTCGCCAGAAGCCTTGTCCGGATGGGGGCAGATCCGGTTATTGTATACCGCCGCCGAAAGGAGGACATGCCGGCTGCCGGCAGTGAACTGGAAGCGGCCGCTGCCGAAGGCGTCGAGATCATGGAACTGGCGGCCCCTGAAAGGATAACCCTGGAAAATGGCGGGCTTAATCTCCACCTGCTGGAGATGCAACCGGAGGGGCAGACAGGTTCCCCACGGTCCGGTGTCGTGCCGTCCGGCAGAAAGAAGACGATACGGGTTAAATCCGTCTTTACGGCCATTGGCGCCGGCATGGATAAAATCTGGGACAGGTCCGATAAGGACAATGGCAGCCGGATCGATCTGGATCATGTCCGCCTGTGCGGCCGGGATGTGCCGGTGGTGTACGGCGGTGATCTTGTCAATACGGGCCGGACGGTAACCGATGCGCTGGCATCGGGAAAACAGGCGGCCATTGTTCTGGACACTTTTTTTTCCAAAGGGTTCGCGGCTGTTTCCGCAAGTATTGATCGATGCCGGGTGGGCGGGGAGGCATCCCTGTCCATGGAGATCTATCTTAAGATGCCCAGGGCAAAACGAAATTCCCATCAGGTCCGGTTTGCGGAATTGAATACGGATTATTTCCAGACCGAAGCACCGCGGGAGGAGAACCGGCTGCGACCGGTTTCTTCCCCGGCGGATTTCGGCGAAGTGAACCAAACGGTAAGCCCGGCCGGCGCGACGGCGGAGGCTTCGCGCTGCTGTAACTGCGGTATCTGCAACGACTGCGATAATTGTCGTCTTTTCTGCCCGGAACTGGCCGTCTCGGCCGGACCGGACAGAAAGATCGATCTGACATACTGCAAGGGCTGCGGGATCTGTGCGGTGGAATGCTCCCGCAATGCCCTGTCGCTGGAGGAGGAAGCGCCGTGAGAAAGGTTCTGGAAGGAAGTCATGCTGTATCCGAGGCGGTTCGGCTGGCGGATGTGAAAGTCGTGTCGGCTTACCCGATTACGCCCCAGACGCACATTGTAGAAGCGATTTCCGAATATTGTACCGACGGCAGCATGGATGCCCGATTTATCTGTGTTGAAAGCGAGCATTCGGCCATGGCGGCCGTTATCGGGGCTTCCAGCGGAGGGGTGCGCACCTTTACAGCCACTTCGTCACACGGTCTGGCATTGATGCACGAACTGCTTCACTGGGCTTCCGCCGCGAGGCTCCCCATCGTCATGGCGGAGGTAAACCGGGCATTGGGGCCGGGCTGGAATATCTGGATGGACCAGACCGACAGCCTGGCCCAGCGGGATACCGGCTGGATCCAGCTGTACTGTGAAGACGGGCAGGAAGTACTGGACACGACCCTGCAGGCGTTCCGGCTGGCCGAGAGCGTCAACTTGCCGGTAATGGTCGTTTTGGACGCGTTTTTCCTTTCCCACACCTACGAACCGATCGATGTTCCGGAAAAGAAGATGGTGGACCGCTTTCTGCCGCCGTTTACTCCCCGTTTCCGTCTGGATACGGCTGATCCGTTTGCCATGGGGCAGATGGCACCGCCGTCGGTGTACATGGAAATGCGTCACAGTATACAGCAATCCATGGAAAGCGTCCCGGAAATCTTCGATTCCCTGGAGTCGGATTTTGAGTCGGTATTCGGCAGGTGCTATGGGCAGGTGGAAGCCGTAATGTGCGCAGACGCCGATATCGTTCTGGTGGCCACCGGAACCGCGGCTAGCACCGCCCGCCATGTGGTGGCGGAGCTTCGCAGGGAAGGCGAGAAGGCGGGGCTTCTCAAGCTGAAGATGTTCCGGCCGTTTCCGGTCCAGGCCGTTTGTCGAATACTTGCCGGGATGCGGAAAGTAGCCGTCATCGATCGCAATTGCTCTTTTGGGGCGGGCGGCATTTTTGCGCAGGAAATCCGGGCAGCCATGTGCGCTGTCGAGAACCGACCGGAAATCAGGAGCTACATCGCCGGTCTCGGCGGGCGTGACATCACTCCCGAGGTTATTCGGGAAATCTACGCGAAAGCCAGAGACGAAATCGCCACCGGCGACCGCAGCATATGGGTGGGGGTACAGACATGACGAATACGAATGCAATGGCTGTACAGGATGAAATCGTGCATCCCGGGCACCTGGCATGCCCGGGCTGCGGCGCTTCCATTGCCATACGTTTCGCCATGCAGGCACTGGGCAGGAAAACCATGCTGGTGATTCCGGCCTGCTGCTATGCGGTTATTGCCGGTGCGCATCCGCAAACGTCCCTGGACATTCCCGTGCTGCACACCGCCTTTGCCACCGCCGGTGCTGCGGCCAGCGGTTTGCGGGCCGCCCTGGACGCCCGCGGTGATCGCGAAACCACCGTCGTTGCCTGGGCGGGAGACGGCGGAACTTTTGACATCGGCCTGCAGGCCCTGTCCGGGGCGGTTGAACGCAATGAAGATTTCATCTATGTCTGCTACGACAATGAAGCCTATATGAACACAGGTGTCCAGCGGAGTTCATCCACCCCGTTCGGTACACGGACAACCACCACCCCCGGCGAGGGGTGGAAGAACACCCGCAAAAAGAATATCGTGGAAATCCTGGCGGCCCATCGGATACCCTATGCGGCCACGGCCAGCATCGCCTATCCGCAGGATCTTATCCGCAAGTTTCAAAAAGCGAAGGAAATGAAAGGCAAATCCCGGTTTATCCATATTTTTGCGACCTGTCCCACCGGCTGGCGGTCTCCTTCCGAACAGTCCGTAAAGATTGCCCGGCTGGCCGTGCAGACCGGTGTTTTTCCCCTGTATGAAGTCAGGGACGGGATACACTATACCCTTAATGAAACGGGAAACCGGCGGGTGGATGAATATCTGGCACTGCAGGGACGATTCAAGCACCTTACAAAAGAGAATATCCGAACGATCCAGGCCATGGTGGATGCGGATGCCGGCCTTCTGCGCCGCAAAATGGAACCCTGATATGGTTGAGTAGAAGTCAAGAAAAACAACTTGCCCAACCCCAAAAA
>CAZKYZ010000094.1:0-11397 GCA_964557055.1 uncultured Desulfobacterales bacterium | reverse complement strand
CCTCCTTTGCGAACGTCAAATAATTTCAGGGCGTTGTCCAGATTCAACGGGTTGACCCCGTCCGGCCCGTCGCTGGGCAGGATGATAACGTCAAGTCCTTTATAGGCATCGGCCATTTTCAGGGCCACCATGCGTTCGGAGCCGATTCCTTTCAAGGCTGCATTCTTCAGGCGCACGCGTTCCGCCTCGGCCAGTTTCACCAGCAGATCGGCCTCCGCTTTTTTCTTGCGAACATAAAGGTCCTTTTCGGCAATCTTGCGGGTTACATAGGCCTTGCCTTTTTCAAGTTCAACAGTGGCGATTACCATTCCTTCCTGCACGATTTTTTTCAATTCGGCCTCTTCCTTGGCCGCACGCGCCGCTGCCCGGTTGGTGAACACCATCTGGTCCTGAAGCTTCTTTTCCTCTATGTTTTTCTGAATTTCCGCACTGTAGATAAAATAACGTACCAGCACCTGATCCACTTCGATGCCTTTTGCATTCAATTCGCTGTTTAGTTTTTGCTTGGCCTCTTCCGTTTTTTGGACCCGCATCGGGCTGTTGTAGAATTCTTCGGTGGTCAGCTTTCCGAGGGTCTCTTTCAATGCCGGTTCGGCCTTGGGGATGATGCCGTTGTCCTCAAAGAGGGTTCCGGGACCGATGGTGGTAAAAACCAGGTAGGGGTCCTTGATGTGGTAAAGAAAGGAAACGTCCACATCCACGAAAAAGCCGTCCGATGTCTGAATGTGCGCCGCCCGGTCTTTCCTCGCCGCCTCTGCGGCGGTTTCGGGAAAATTGGTCAGCTCCAGCACCTGGATGCCCTTGGGAAGCCGGTATATCTGCTGCAGCCCGAAAGGCAGCACAAAAGTCAGGCCGGCCTGATAGATCTCTTTTTGTACACCTCGGTGTATGCCGACGCGGGCCACCTTGATCCCATATTCATCGGGGCGAACGTAGACGAAAAGTAGGTTGTAGGCGGCAACTGCCAGCACAACCACGACGATGAGGATCTTCCAGGTGCCCCCCATCCTGAGATTGAGCCGGGGAAACTTGAACCGCCCGGTCAACTCATTCATGAATGAAGAAATGTTTGCCATTGGGTCATTATCCATGGTTGTATTCTCCTTTTAAAATGTGCCGCCATGAATGGCGACGGTGATGTTTGCCTGAATAAACCTTAACGTTCACGTATTCTACGGACATGATAGCCTTATTGCCACTGATGCCCGCGGGCCTGTGGATCAGGGGTCAGGGAACCCGTTGCCGGCAATGAAAACGCTTCCGCCCCAAAAGCCCGGGCTTAAAAGCGGATCGAAAGAATGAAAAGAACCGCTGAAGATTTATGGGCTGTTTGATTTCAGACGGTTTTGGTTCGATTCAAGCCCTGCACCTCTGGTCAAAAGATCCGGACAAGTTCTGTCGATCCGGTAAGAAATGGTGTCGGTAATTCCCCCGGAGAACAGATGGGGGAAATCGCCTGTGCTTAATCGGTGAGTTTATCGCATGTCAGGTAGGATTGCAAATACCAGATTGTATTTGAGCCCTGGTTTCGCAATAAATAGCTGCATTATTATCTTTTAAAATTAGAATAGTTAACATTTAAGTTCCGCCCCCTGACCCCTCATACCTCCGTGTTTTAAGCGAAACGCATAAAACGCACTCGCCTTGATCCGGATGGGTGACTTTTTGTCTATTTCTTTCCTCCGCGGCAGCTGTCTGCCGCGGAGGAGATGTTTTGCCTGCCTTACCGTTGCAACGATAGGGTCTATTGTACTTCGCGGGCATCCAACCCCAGCGCTTTTCTTTTTTTCTCGATATGACTGCGCAGGAAAAGGGCCGCTTTTTCAGGGTCGGGTTCCACAGCGAAGGTGGCGCCCACCACGTCGTTAAGCCCCTCGGTGAGCAGTTTAACCACGTTCATGGAACCGGTGATGGGCGGCATTGGGCCCAAATGGGTGGTGATGCCCGAGGCTACGCAATAAACGCCAATGGTGACCGCTTTTTCCGAGTACCATTCGGGGGCCGAGCCGGCTACCGGCAGATCGCTCATGTCCACCCCCAGGGCGTTGGCCAGAGCGGATACCAGCACCAGGATGCGTACGTTGTCCACGCAGCTCCCCAGGTGCAGCACCGGCGGGATGCCCAGGGCGCCGCAGACTTCCTGGATGCCCGGGCCGGCCATGGAGATGGCCCCCGGCACCTTGAAGCCCGCTTTGGCCGTGGCAACCGATACGCACCCGGTGTCCACCACCAGGATGTCGTTTTCGATAAGGCGGCGCGTGAGGGTGACGTGGTTGTGGTCGTGCATGATCTTGGGGTTGTTGCACCCCACCATGCCGACAGCACCACGGATTTTGCCGGCTTTGATGGCGTCGATGAGGGGTTCGGGAGTGCCCCCCAAAGCGCCCACGATGGCCTCGACGGAAAAGCCGCCCATCGCCTCACCGGGCTCCACCGGGATGAAAACTTCCCCCCGCTTGCCGAAGTTTTCCACGGCCATCCTTACGACATCTACAGCCTTGTCGCGGGCATTTTCCGGGTGGAACTCGTGGTGCTCCATGCCGGGGAACTGGGCTTTGTCGCTGGTGCTGATCATCTTGGTGTGGTAGCAGGCAGCCACCTTACCCAGCGAAGGCATGATGCACTGGTAGTCCACGATCATCATATCCACCGCGCCGGTGGAGAGGATCAGTTCGGTCATGAGGTGGTTGCCCGCCATGGCGATGCCGCGGCGCATGAGCAATTCGTTGCCGGTGCAGCAGACACCCACAAGGTTGATCCCGGCTGCACCATTTGCCCTGGCGGCTTCCAGCAGTTCCTCCGACTGGCAGGCGGCCGAGATCATTTCCGACACCACCGGGTTGTGGCCGTGGACCACGATGTTGACCTGGTCTTTTTTCAATACACCGGCATTGACCTTGGTGGGGCGGGGAGAGGGGATACCGAATAGGATGTCGGAAATCTCGGTGGCGATCATGGAACCGCCCCAGCCATCGGAGAGGGCATTGCGCATTCCCTGGAGCAGGAGGGTCACCCAGTTGTTGTCCACCCCCATGTGTGTACGGTGCATCATCTCGGAGGTCTCCCGATCGATGCCGCGGGGGGTGATACCGGCCTTTTCCCACACCGCCCGGCGCTTTTCGGGAGCGCGGCTGATAAGTTTGATGGTTTTTTGGCGCATGCCGTAATCTTCCATCATGGCCTGTGCCAGGTCCGCTGCGATGGCGAGAGCATCCCGCCCGTCGGTTTCCACCCCGTATTCGGCGGCCACCTGTTTGAGCTTGCCCTCCTCGCGAATCTTGTACCCCGGGGCCTTGCCTGCTGCCACCTTGGCCAGAACCTCCACCAGGTCGCGGCCGTGGTCGGAATGGGAAGCCGCCCCGGCGGCGATCATGCGGCAGAGATTGCGGGCCACGATAATGTCGGCATCGGCGCCGCAGACCCCTGTCTGGGGGCCCTCGCCAAAGGGGTCCACACGGCAGGGGCCCATGATGCAGATACGGCAGCTCAGCCCCATGTCGCAGTATCCGCACTGGGGCTGCTGGGCATCGTGGCGATCCCATACGGTTTCGATGTTGTCTTTGCGGGCTTTTTCCAGCAGCTGGATGCCGTCCTGGGTAACGGACAGTTTTTTATCGGTATCGAGCATGGTCTCCTCCTTGCGGTGGTGTACTGTTTTGGGATTGGGCCGGATGCCGGTGACCGTGGTGGCCACCGCACCCTTGACTGCGAAAAAATCCTTCAGCAGCCTTATCCGTCACCAACGGCGTGGCGTGCTTGTTTGACCGCCCTGTGCAGGGCCACAGAAGCCGGCAGAACCGGTCGGGCGGTATCGGCCGACATGGCATGGGCCACCTCGGCAGTTTTGCGCTTCATGGCGCTGTTCATTTCCTCCCAGGTCAGTGCTCCGGATTTGCACATCTCCACGCAGGCAGGGACGAGGCCTTCCGCAACCCGTTGGTCGCAATTATCGCACTTAACAGCCACGGCCCGGCCCGGCGGTGCGAAAGAATCTTCATGGAAGCGGATCACGCCGTAGGGGCAGGCCATGGCGCAGGAGGCGCAGTTGATGCATCGATCCGGGTTTACCAGGACGGTGCCTTTGTTAACCTCCCGGAAAATCGCCCCGGTGAGGCAGGCCATCTGGCAGGGGGCCGGGTCGCAGTGACGGCAGCGGTTGGGGAATCCTTCGTCGTACCGCCCAGCCCCCACGTGGATCCGGGATCGGGGCAGGGGTGCCTCGCAGATAGCGCTCTGCAGCACCTTCGTTCTGGAATGGGCGGTGGCACACGCCAGCATGCACTGCATGCAGCCGACGCATCGTTCGGGGTGGACAACGACTTCTTTCATAAGACCTCCTCTATCATCAGGATCTTATTCTGAATATGCAAGCGGTTCAAATCATTTCAGCCGGTTTCACGGCAACAGCCGGCTGAAATTAAAAAACGGCGACATCAGGGTTTGGGCGGAAACTGGAATGCGTACCTTGTTTTCGATAAGCGCACGCAAAACACCGCCCTGTTCGATACGGTTGATTAGAATGGCGCCCACCAGCGTCTGTTCCCGGAAGACCAGGCTCCGATAATATCCCTGTTCTGCCCCGCCGGTTCGGAAAACACGATATTCATTCTTATGATCCGGGTTGGCCAGCCCAAGGGTCATGACATCCAGATCATAGACACGCATCACGTTGCGGCCCAGGCTGCCACTGTAGCGAACGGGGCGGCCGGCCATGTTGAGGCCGGCGATGCGCCCCTGGGCAGCCGCTTCCGGCCAGATGGCGTTGACCCACGGACTGCGGCGGGCGATGTCGGTGCACTCGGCTGCATCCCCGGCCGCAAAAATTCCGCGTTCACTGGATTGCAGGTGATCGTCCACTACGATGCCCAGGTCTATCTGGATCCTGTTCCCCGGAACAAAGCCCAACGAGGGCATGACGCCTTTGCCGATGATGACCATGTCACAGTCAAGACGCTCCCCGTTGTCGATGACGGCGGCCGACACCTTTCCATCGCCTTCGAAAGCGGAGACACTCACCCCCACCCGGACCTTCAGGCCGCGGCTGCGCAATTGTGCCAGGATCATCTCCCCGGCAACGGGATCTACCTGCTGGGAGAGGGGGTATCCGGAGGTGATGAGCATGGTGACGGCGATACCCCGCCGCAGCAGGCCATAGGCAGCCTTGAACCCCACCAGGCCACCCCCCAGCACAAGGGCCTTGCGGGCATCGGGAAGGGCGGCAAGCTGTCGTGTGACGTCCTCTCGGGTGCGCATGTAAAAAATGTTGTCGAGGCCGGTCCCTTTCGCCCGCAGGGGGCGTGCGTCCGCTCCCGAGGCCACCAGCAAACGGTCAAAGGCCTGGGTGGAACCGTCTTCCAGGATCACCTGCCGTTTGGCGACATCAAGACGGCTCACCCGCTGGCCCAGCTGGGGGGTGATGTTCAGCTTTTCATAAAAATCCGGATCCCGAATGGGGAGTCGCTCAGCTGTTTGGGAGCCGTCGAGAACCTGGCTGATCATGGGGCGGCTGTAAGGTATTGTTTTTTCGTCGGATACCATGACGATGGGGGTGTGGATGTCCAGCTCGCGGATCGCTTCGGCAGCGCTGGTGCCGGCTATGCCATTGCCGATAATAAGGTGTGTCATGCCGCCTCCCTGATAAAATCAATGCAAGGAGACCTGCCCATGGGCGGAAGACTGGCTGCAGGATGGATGATCTGACGAAAAAGGTAATAACGCCCAGAGACCGGCCTGTGAAAACGGATCGTAAAGGCACCTGATACTTATAAAAGGAAGAGAGGGGGGGGTCAAGCAATAAAAAAGGCACCCGCAATACAGGTGCCTTTGGTTTTTGTATTTGGTCGGGGCGAGAAGATTTGAACTTCCGACCCCTTGAACCCCATTCAAGTGCGCTACCAGACTGCGCTACGCCCCGACACAAAAAAATATCATATAACTCCGGCAGAACAAATTGTCAAGAAGGGATATCCATCAAACCGTTTGCGCCTGAATTTTATGTTTGCACCGCACCGTCCAGTGCTTTTCGTCATTATTCTAATGCGTTATGCCGCCGGCGGGGCTGAGCCCCATAGTTTTCCATTTTTGGAATCTGCATTCCCTAATCTAATTTACCTTACCGTTGCAAAAGTCGGAGAGCTCCAGAGCCGCGGCGCCGAGGGAGAAGCCGTATCTGTCTTACTGCGATCCCTTGGCAACAAAGGATCTGGAGCTCTCCGGCTTTCCCGCAGGGTAAAAAACATGGCGTAAAACAGACAAGATCCTTGAACTCACTGGTAGTAACGTCCTGATCAGATTGTGAATGTTCTGTTTTTTACGATATTTTCAGCCACTTTAACTATCTTCGCCATGTTTTTTATGCAACTATAAGGTTTAGTGTGATATAAACAAGTTCCATGAGACATGGGCCAAACAAGGGCGCCTCCAGGAAGATGATCCTGCCGAAAAATGCCCGCCTGGGAATTGTTGCACCTGCCAGTCCTTTCAAACGGGAAGGGTTCGAGAAGGGCATCGCGGTGCTTACCGGTATGGGATTCGAGCCGGTGTTCGATGATGCCTTGTTCGAACGAAACGGCTATCTGGCGGGTTCGGATCAGCATCGTGCAGCCCAGGTGAACCGTTTTTTCGCAAATGAGCGCATCGATGCCCTCCTGTGTGCAAGGGGGGGGTACGGCAGCATGCGCATGCTCGACTTTTTGGATTTTGGGTTGATCACAGAACACCGCAAGCCGTTCATCGGTTATTCGGATATTACGGTTTTGCTTTCCGTCCTTTGCGGGCGCTGCCGGGTGCCCGTCTTTCACGGGCCCAACGTGGTGGGCCTGGGTGAAGCCAACGGCCATGTGCTGGATTCCTTCAAGGCCTGCCTGAGTGGAAATATGCCCGAGGAGCTGTTTGCCGATAACGCCATGGTCGTCTGTCCGGGAGAAGCCTCGGGGACACTGGCCGGCGGAAATCTGACCCTGCTCTGTCACCTTGTGGGGACACCGTACGCCCCGGATTTTAACAAAGTTATCCTTCTTCTGGAGGATCGGGGAGAAGCCCCGTATCGGATTGATCGCATGCTCTCCCAGATGAAACTGGCCGGCTGTTTTGACGGTGTCCGGGGTATCCTGCTGGGATCGTTTCAGGACTGCGGGGGAATGGATGACATTACCCGGGTTTTCGCAGATGTTTTTGCCGACGCGGGTATACCCATTCTCGGCGGGTTCCCTATTGGTCACGGAGAGACCAACCTGACCATACCTCTCGGGGTTCCGGTGCGATTGGAGACAGCGCGTAAAAAACTGGTTTTTCTATAGCAGAGAAACAGGGCGCATACCCTGTTTCGAATTGCAAAAACGAAAAAGCCAACCAACGTCTGTGACAACCGCAACAATCATTCAACTCAGGTTGTAAAACATGAACCGGCTATCCTCCATCCAATTAAAACAACCCCATCGATTGATGCAGCAGGCGGTTTCTGACGGTGTTTTTCCAGGGGCTGTGCTGCTGGTGGAACAGGGTGGTGCCGTCCGTCATTTTGAGGCATACGGGCTTGCCGACAGTGAATCAGGTGAATTGGCAACAACCGATACCGTATTCGACCTTGCCTCCCTTACCAAGCCGTTGGCCACAACACTCTGTGTCATGAAACTGATGGCTGACAATCACTTCAGTCTGGAAACCAGACTGGGAGAACTGTTGCCGGAAACACGGGGAACCGACAAGGTGGACCTGTCGATCGAACAGCTGCTGCGCCACACATCCGGCCTGCCTGCATACCGACCCTTTTTTAAAAGCCTGGCCGGCATCTCCTTTTCCAGGGCGAGATCCCTGCTGACGGAACTGCTCCTGCAGGAACCGCTCGCCGATCGGCCGGGAGTTCGGACAGCCTACAGTGACCTTGGATTCATGGCCCTTCGGATGGTCATCGAAGCTGTTTCCAACAAACGAATGGACGCTTTTCTTTATACTGATATTTACCGGCCCCTCGGTATTGAAAAACTCTTCTATATCGACCTGGAAACCGATGCGGCGGTTGCCGGCAGTGTCGCTGCCACCAGCCGGTGTCCGTGGCGGGGGCGGATGATAAAAGGTGAAGTGGAGGATGAAAACGCCTGGGCGGTGGGTGGAATTGACGGGCATGCGGGGCTGTTCGGAACGGCAGGGGAATTGCGCAGCATCCTTGCCGTTTTGACGGCTGTTTATCATGGCAGGGGGCGGACGGACCTTTTTCCCAGGGCGCTGGTCAGACAATTCCTGCGGGTCGACGGGAAATCACAGCGGACACCGGGCTTTGATATCCCTTCTCCGTTCGATTCGAGCGCAGGTAAATACTTTTCGAAGAGTACGGTGGGGCATTTGGGTTATACCGGCACCTCCTTCTGGATGGACCTGTCCGCCGGGGTCATCATCATCCTTCTGACCAACCGCGTCCATCCGTCCCGGAAAAATGAAAGGATTCGGGAATTCCGCCCGTTTATCCACGATTCGATTCTGGTTTCCCTGCAAGGCAAAAGGGCTGCCTCTAAACAGGCAGGCAACCATCGATCCGATGAGATGCCGCAACCACCCTGTAGTGAGTAAAGAAAAATATGCAGGATAGCCAGGACCGGCCGAAGTCGTCGTTTATTCATACCGAAAAAATACTGTGGTCCGAGAAAAAGGTCATGGCGGAAAATCTCCAGGCGTTTGATGATCGGTATGCTGAAAAAGACGATGAACGGATAAAAGCCGAACAGAGGAACTGTTGAATTTGTCTTGTAATCCCCACAATAGTTTGTTACATGCGAATATTTGCAGACACGAAAATCCTGGATTTGCCCCATTATCGGCGGCAATGGCTGCGGAAAGAGAAATTACAACCGGTTGATAAGCGTTGACGAGGAATAATGAATATATTTTTTGATGCTGTTCTGGGGGTGTTTTCAAGTGATCTGGCTATCGATTTGGGTACGGCCAACACCCTGGTATATGTCAAAGGCAAGGGGATTGTGCTGAGTGAACCTTCCGTGGTTGCCGTCCGAACGGACAATCGGGCCAAGAACAAAGTGCTTGCCGTTGGATATGAAGCCAAAAGGATGCTGGGAAGAACCCCCGGAAATATTGTAGCGATTCGTCCTATGTCGGATGGAGTGATCGCTGATTTTGAGATTACCGAAGCAATGCTTCGTCATTTTATCCACAAGGTCCATAACCGCCGTACCTTTGTCCGGCCAAGGATAATCATTGCCGTACCCTCCGGGATTACCCAGGTGGAAAAGAGGGCCGTAAGGGAATCTGCTGAATCCGCCGGGGCCAGAGAGGTTTTTCTGATTGAAGAACCCATGGCGGCGGCCATCGGGGCCGGCCTTCCGATTACGGAACCAACCTGTAACATGGTGGTGGATATCGGTGGTGGGACGACGGAAGTGGCCGTCATTTCCCTGGCCGGGATCGTCTACAGTAAATCGGTGAGGGTGGCTGGCGATAAAATGGATGCCGCCATCATTCAATACATCAAGCGCAAATACAATTTGCTGATCGGCGAGAGAACCGCAGAGATTATCAAGACAACTATCGGCAATGCCTATCCCGATTTGAACGACCTGGAAACGATCGAAGTAAAAGGACGGGATCTCGTATCCGGTATTCCCAAGATACTGGCTATTGATTCAGAGGAAATCAGGGTTGCTATTTCGGAACAGATCGATGCCATTATCGAAGCCGTAAAAATCGCACTGGAACAGACCCCCCCGGAACTTGCAGCCGATATCGTTGACAGCGGCATCGTATTGACCGGAGGCGGCGCCCTGCTAAAAAACCTGGACAAGCTTCTAATGGAAGAAAGCGGTCTGCCCATAACCGTTGCAGAGGATCCACTGACCACGGTAGTCATCGGTTCGGGAATGGCGCTGGAAAGCCTGGAAATACTAAAGCAGGTCATTATTACTTAGTGCCGGCTAACAGGCGGCACCTTTCGGACCCCTGCCTGCGTTTTTTTCGAACTTTTTATATGAAACCATTACCATATGTTTTCCAAAAAGACGGTAGTGATTGTCGGCCTGCTTCTTGCCGTGGCAATCAACATAATTGCCCTTTCAATCGTTAACAGACAGCCCGGGAAAACTTCCGGATTCGGTCGGGTTGCCATTTTTTTTATTTCACCCCTCCAGGAAATCATCACGCGAACCATTCGCAGCAGCCAGAATGTCTGGAAGCACTACTTCGGTCTGGTATCGGCAGCTGAAGAGAACGACCGCTTAAAGGCCGCTCTCAACGAGGCCCTGGCTGAGAAAAACCGGTACGTTGAGGCAGCCCTTGCCAACGATCGGTTTCGAAAAATGCTACACTTTCGCAACAGCATGCCCAGCAGGGTTATTTCAGCGGAGGTCGTGGGCCGGGATCCCTCCACCTGGTTCAAGACGGTTATTATTGACAAAGGACGGGCCCATGGTGTCACAGAGGGAATTCCCGTGGTGGTGAATGAAGGTATCGTGGGGCAGGTAGCGGAAGTCGCGGATGGATATGCCAAAGTGCTCCTGCTTATTGATCAGAACAGTGCTGTGGATGCGCTGGTCCAGCGGACCCGGGCGAGGGGCGTCATAAAAGGGCAATCGGTGGGCCAGTACCGTTTTGATTACGTGCTGCGCAAACACGATGTGAAAATCGGGGATACGATCATCAGTTCAGGGCTTGACGGCGTGTATGCCAAAGGCTTGCGCATCGGGCATGTCTCGGAAGTGGTCAAACCGAACTCGGGTATATTCCAAAAGGTAAGCGTTACGCCTTTTGTCGATTTTGAAAAGTTGGAGGAGGTTCTCGTCATTCTCGACACAGGCGACAAACAGCTGGAGGAAACCCGGTGAGTTATATTTACCTGATCGGTGTATCCCTGCTGCTGTTGCTGGTGCAAACAGCCATAATGCCTTTTTTTGCCCTGTTCGACAACTTTTATGATCTTTATATACCGCTGATTGTTTATCTTGGTTTGCGGCATTCGATCAAAGAAGGCCTTTTGTTTGTTATCCTCCTGGGGCTGTTGAGCGATACTCTCGCAGGTGGTTCCTTCGGTATATTTACGACAGCTTATATATGGCTTTTCAGCGCCACAAGCTGGATTTTTACATTTCTGCAGGTAAAAAACAATGTGCTGGTCCCGTTTATTGTGGCGGCAGGTGTTTTTCTGGAAAACTGCCTTTTTATCGGGATTTTTTTCCTGCTGGAGCCGGCATTCGAATGTCCCCGCAACACGACCGAAATCGTATTGGTCCAGACCATTTGGGCGATCGTTACCGGCCCACCGCTTCTGATGGCAATCAATTACGGCATGAAAAAATGGGATTTTCTGAAAAGTACGGTGTTTGCAGGACAAACAGGATTGAATAGGAACCATCTGCCGTGAAGAAGTACCTGGAAACAGCTGATATTGAATGGTAT
>CAZKYZ010000093.1:11113-11441 GCA_964557055.1 uncultured Desulfobacterales bacterium | reverse complement strand
TGTTGTTTCGCAAAATACCCTGCTGCCCTCAGGCTACCAATATATCGATTGTCACAGATCGTAAATCCGAAACAATCCTATTGATCACGACCTGAATTTGTTGTACCAATTGTAAATTATTGCAACCTACGACCAGATCTGCAAAGCAACAGAGGAGTGAATGATGGCAGCACAACTTGATTACATGAAATTGTTCAACCGATATGAAACAATCAACAGTCGATTTGATAAAGCCTACGGTGTTTCCGGAATGACAATGGACATGGCGACCAATGATCTCCGTATTGAAGCCGTCGTTATGATGGATCTGCTGGCCATTATCAAGGGC
>CAZKYZ010000093.1:0-11103 GCA_964557055.1 uncultured Desulfobacterales bacterium | reverse complement strand
GGCATAGATAAATATTCCGATCTGTATGAATTGACCTATGAAATTATCGAACGCAAACTGCGCGCCCTGAATGGTCACATTGACTCCCTCGAAAGAGGGGTCTGCTGACGCATGTACTCTCTTTTTAAGCGTGTTTCTCCTTGCCCGCAAAAACAATAAAAGCAGCCTTGATACGACAGGTCAAGATGTCTCCCCGGGACCCGGGCGCACCTATTCCTCGGACAGGTCTTGCCCCTTCTCAAAACGAAAATCAGTCCTTACCCGCACAGGCGCCTGGAAGCCCTTTTTGCCGTACAACCTGACCTGTAGCAGGTTTTCCCGCAACCGGGAGGGGGGCCCGTCGATTGCCAGAAAAACGGCCCGATTTCCATTCGCAAACAGGCGGTCCATATCAAACCCCAGCAGGGAGGCTCCTTCGGTGGTAGCACTGCGCACGGACTCGTGCACCCCATAACCTGCCTCTATTAAAAGACGCATCTCCTGGTACACCGAAGCGCCATGATGTACACCGATACTGCCGGAATCGGTGCCGATCGCCACCCGGACGCCTGCCTGCCTTGCCTGATGCAGTTGCTCCAGTTGATGGTCGCGAGTTTTCGCGGCAACGCAAGCTTTTCTTGTCCCCATCGGAAGAATGGCGCTGTAAGCCGCCATGGGGACTACGGTGGGAACCCAAATCGTTTTTCTATCTGCCATCCGCTTCAGATTCGCTTTTCCCATAAAATAACCGTGTTCGATAGAGGCACAGCCGGCCTCCACAGCAATTTTCACCGGGTTGCGGCCATTGGCATGTACCATTACCGGCTTGTTCATTGCGGCGGCCGCACGAACGAATCGGTCCATTTCTTCGGCCGTAAACTGGGGGGCTGTTTCCTTTCCATATTCCGTTAAACTGCACACTCCGGAATTCAACAGCTTGATGTGATCGCAACCCCGGTTGACCAGTGGTAACATCGAAAACGGATCTTCATCTGCAGCAAGGCCTTTTGCGATTGTTTTCCCATAGCGGCCTGCTTTTCGCCAGGCATGGCCAGGACTCTGCAACACGATGGGTTCATCATGTTCTCCGGTTTGTTCCTGCCGATATCGCAATGTAAAACCGTTTCGATCACCACCGTCTCGCAGGGCAACAAGACCATACCGGCAATGTGCATCGAGACGTTGCCGTATACCCATCGCCGCGGTTTCATAGTCCATAGCAAGCTGTTCTTGTCTCGATTGCGGGTTTTCGGTTCCAGACATTGCCAAATGGATGTGACAATCGATAAGGCCCGGAATGACGGTTGCGTTCCTCATGTCGACGACCTCCTGCGCGACCCCATCCCGCCCTTTTGCGGTCTCAACGCCATGAAACCTTCCGTTGCGGATATGGATGAGAACGTCTGCTTGGGGTTCGCTACCGGTTCCATCAATCAACCAGCCGGCATGAATACAAACGGCCTTCTCCTGGGAACCGCAGCGATTATCCATTGTCATAACGTTCGATAAATCCTTTAACGGCGGGTGTATATCCGGCCGTTTTACTGGAATCGCTGTGGCCCGCATCTTTTGCGATGTATATTTCCGATTCGTCGGGATTCAAACAGCGTTTCAGTTCCCGTGCAAATGAAAGGGAAAACCGCCTATCTTTTTCCCCATGGATCAGCATGACCGGCATATCGAAGGATTCCGCCAGTCGGGCCGGGCTGACCGAATCCAGTGACCGGCGGTACAACAGGACCATCCAAAACAGGATCATATGACCGAAAACAGTGCCGACAAACGGGTTATACCAGCAGTACAGGCTGATCAGTGCCGGCCGCGTATGGGCATAGCAGGCTTCCAGAAACAACAAGTTGATGGCCCCTTTGTTCCGGGATGCGACGATAGCGGCGGCCACCGATCCGGCCGAGTGGCCATAGAGGATAACGGACTGTCCCAGCCAGGCCATGACCGACTCGATATCTTCCGCAAATTTCAAGACATTCATCCAGCTTTGCGGGTCGGAATTACCATGATCCCGCGCACTGTGAAGTACCGTGGTATACCCCAGTTTCCCGAAAATACGCGCCCGCGCCACCATACGGTCACGGTTTCTCCCCCAGCCGTGGGTAAAAAGGATCACCCCCCGGGAATGGCCCTCTGGATCTATCCGCCAGACTTCCAGCTCTTTGCCATTGGCCGTCGGTATCCTTTCATCAAGGATCTTTCCCCAGTCGGGTTTGTCGTTTACGGATCTTCGTGGATAATGGTGTACGGCCCATGTCAGCAACAGAGAAAGGCCAAGAAACAGAGCGGCCGTGATAGCGATTGCCGGCAGCATAATTGTCATGTCATTGTTCCCGTTAAACCTGCGATCTCAAACGCAAAATTTCTTTTCTTAGAAGGTCCAGGGCGGTAACGGCAAAAACGGTTTTATTTTTCCATCGATCACCAAACGGAAACCGGAATCGATAACCGTTTGTCCCAAACCGGGAAGACAGTCCTATACATATCGTTCCCACCGGCTTTTCGGGACTGCCGCCGCCGGGACCGGCGATACCCGAAGTTGACAGTCCGAAATCGGCCCCGCTCAAACGACGAACACCGTCGGCCATCTGCTTGGCGGTCTCTTCGTGAACCGTCCCGTACTTTTCTATGGTTTCCGGGGAGACGCCGAGCATATCGATTTTGGAACGATTGGAATACGTGACTCCGGAAAACAGGAAATAATCGGAACTGCCGGCTACATCTGTGATCATGTTGGAGATCAGTCCCCCCGTGCAGCTTTCGGCCAGGGAGAGACTGCATTTGCTGCTGTTCAGCAAAGCGCCTACTTCCGCCTCCATGGTCTTTCCCGCAATGGAGTATATATATTGTTCGCCGATCGCTGCGACCACCTTTTTAGCAGCGTCTTCCAGCCTTGAGGCAATCTTTTCCAGTGAAGGCCCCTTATCCGCCAAGCGGATATCAATGGCCGGAAAATGAACGCGCGTACCGATCCGAATCCCAGGAAAAACCTTTCGCACCGTTTCCAGCCTTTCCCCTATCAATGCCTCGGCAAGACCAAAACAGGAAACGGTTTTGATCAGGATATGGTCGCCCCCGGTTAATCCGGTGAGGGTCAACCAAGGCAGAACATGATCTCTCAACATACGTCTCGCTTCCACCGGAACACCCGGCAGGAAAAAAAAAGTACTCCACTCCAGCGTCATCCGAAACCCGGGAGCGCTCCCCACGGGATTGTCCAAACAGTGTGAACCTTCCGGCAGCATGGTCTGCTTTTTGTCTGTGTAGCCGGGTTCGACTCCCAGGTAGCTGAAGAACCGCTCTACGCCAGCCAGGGCTTCCCGGTTTTGCACCAATTGGACACCCGCCACCTTTGCCGCCGCCGCCGCGGTCAGGTCATCATGAGTTGGCCCCAAACCGCCGGTAACGATGACGACATCCGCCCGACCGGCGCTCTCTGTCATAACCTCACTAAGGGCTTCTTTATCGTCACCGACACAGGTATGTCTGCCTACCGGCAATCCCGCTGCGGTCAAAACATCGGCGATGTAAGCAGCATTGCTGTCAACAACGATGCCCTCCAGCACCTCGTCACCAGTGGAAATAATTTCGACAATCATGGTTGGACTCCGTCTGATTTGGATGATTTTACGTTATACCTCACGCCCGGGGCATACAACCCGGAGGGATGCTCATATCGTAAAAATTTGATAGCAGAACATTATTCGGGATGCAAATCAATTGGTGTTGTCCGGTGGCAAATTCAAACGCTCTCCTCCAAAAATTCCCCTTGACACCTATTCTAAAACGGGTTAAAGCAATTTCGCAATTGGAGCCGTTATGTTTTCACAAACAAGCCAGACAACCCACCAGTTGATTGATCTGATCAATGCGTCCGCCGGAAACTGGTGGTGGCCGATCTGCATCTTAAGGCAAACCGGCGGCGATTAATTGTTGTTGAAAATCTAAAATACGAACATGACCGTGGGAATGCCAGCTGCCACGGTTTTTTTGTTTGGAGCCGTGGTAACAACCACGGCTTTTTTTGTCTGCAAACCCGAAAACGGAGACCTCACATGCTGATACGAAAATTCCCCACTGAAAAGGCCTTCACAGAACTGGCCGCCCGTTATAACGTGATACCGGTATGTACGGAAATCCTGGCCGACACCGAAACGCCGGTTTCCCTGCTGCAGAAAATTATTCCCGGCAATGACCCCCTTTTTCTGTTCGAAAGCGTTCAGGGCGGTGAACAATGGGGCCGTTACAGTTTTATGGGCACCTCTTCGAATCTGGAATTGGTCGTCTACCATGATGTTGTTGAAATCCGGAACGGAAATTCTACTGAGTGCAAACCCCACCAGGGGAATCCGTTCCAGATTATCCGCGAATTCATGGGACGCTACCGTGCCGCCGCATTGCCGGAACTGCCCCGATTCTGGGGTGGGCTGGTGGGCTACCTGGCATATGAGATAATCTCCTTTTTTGAACCGGTTCCGCACCGCTTGCCGAAAGATTGTCCGCTCGCCAGATTTATGCTGCCCGACCTGCTCTACATCTTTGACAACGTCCGCCATACCTTGCAGATTGTTTCCATTGCCTTTCTGGAAGACAGCAACAACCCGGGTGATGCCTTTCAGTATGCCAGCAATAAAATTGCAGCCGCCCTTGAACTTGTTCGGAACAATCCTCCGTTAAAAAATAGTTTTTCATCATCGGCGGCCGGCACACTCCATCCGCTGGAAACCGACGAATCGTTTCGGGAAGGTGTGCGCAGGGTAAAAAAGGATATTTACAACGGAGAAATCATCCAGGCCGTAATCTCACAGCCGTTTGTCTGCACCCCGGCCCCGGATCCTCTCGCACTGTATCGGGCACAGCGCTATATCAATCCTTCGCCATATTTGTTTTACCTGAAAACCGATGGAATGATCCTGATCGGTTCTTCCCCGGAAACCATGGTGCGGCTGGAAAACGGTATCGCTTCTCTCCGGCCGATTGCCGGTACCCGCCCGCGGGGCGATAGTGAGCAGGAAGACCGCAAACTCGCCAGTGAGCTCTTGTCTGACGAAAAAGAAAAGGCCGAGCACCTGATGCTTGTCGACCTGGGACGGAATGATCTCGGCAGGGTCGCCGAAATCGGGACGGTTCAAGTAACTGACTTGATGGTGGTGGAACGATACTCCCATGTCATGCATCTCGTTTCCAACATTACCTGTGACATGAAAGATGAATTTGATGCCTGGGACCTTCTTTCAGCAACCTTCCCCGCCGGAACACTTTCGGGGGCTCCGAAAATCCGGGCCATGCAGATAATAGCGGAGATCGAAAACGAACCCAGAGGGCCTTACGGCGGAGCTGTCGGCTATATCTCCTTTAACGGGAATATGGATATGGCCATTACCATCCGTACGGCCTCGCTCGAAAACAACCGCTTAACGGTAAGGGCCGGCGCTGGAATCGTAGCCGATTCCGACCCTGAAAGGGAACGCATAGAAACCGTAAACAAGGCAAAAGCCATCGAAAAGGCGCTGGAACTCATTAATGGAAAGGAACTTACATGATCGCGGTTGTTGATAATTATGATTCGTTTACGTACAATCTGGTTCAATTCCTGGGACAGGTGGGCGCAACGGTTAGCGTTTTCAGAAACGACGCCATACCGTTATCTCATCTCGAGGCACTGCAGCCTTCCGGCCTTGTCATATCGCCGGGACCGGGCAGGCCCGAATCTGCCGGTATTTCCATGGAAGCCATTCGGCATTATGCCGGGAAAATACCCATTTTGGGGGTATGTCTGGGGCACCAGTCCATCGCTGCGGCGTTTGGGGGGTCCATTGTTCATGCACAAAAACTGATGCACGGCAAAACATCTGAGATTACCGCGGACGGTAGGGGAATTTATGCGGGCATCAACAAACCCTTTACGGCTATGCGTTATCATTCGCTGGTCGCCTCCCGTGAAGATCTGCCTGCGTGTTTACAGATTACAGCCGAATCCGACGACGGCGAAATCATGGGTTTTCGTCACCGCGAACACCCCGTGGAAGGGATCCAGTTTCACCCGGAATCCATCATGACGCCCGTTGGTAAACGCCTGCTTCGAAATTTTGTTGCCATAACCCGAAAACACCAAAACTAAAGGGAATCTGCCATGTTCACAGAATTGCTTTCAAAAATCATTGCCCGAAGGGATCTTGACGAAACTGAAATGGCTTCCGCAATTACCGCCATTTTTTCCGGAAAACTCACCGATTCACAAATCGGTGCCTTTATGGCTGCCCTGGCGACCAAGGGAGAGACCTTTGAAGAACTGGCGGGAGCCGCTAGAGCCATGCGCAAGAAAGCAGTCCGGATTCAACTGTCCGACACAACCGTTGTGGATACCTGCGGAACCGGTGGTGACGGCGCCAAAACCTTCAACATATCGACCACCACGGCATTTGTCGTTGCCGGTTGTGATGTTACGGTGGCAAAACACGGCAATCGCAGCGTCTCCAGCCAATGCGGCAGTGCCGATGTATTGGAAACCCTCGGTGTGAATCTCGATGTCGACCCTGAAGTTGTCGAAGAAGCCATCCGCGCCACAGGAATCGGCTTTCTGTTTGCGCCGAAATATCACGGGGCCATGAAATATGCCATGACGGCCAGAAAGGAAATCGGGCTGCGCAGCATTTTCAACATGCTCGGGCCGCTGACCAATCCGGCCGGTGCCAATTGTCAGCTGATCGGTGTTTATGCCCCGGAACTGACGGAGATGTTCGCCGAAGCACTCTTACGGCTCGGTTCCCGCAAGGCAATTGTCGTCCATGGACACGATGGACTGGATGAAATATCCGTATGTGCCCCCACCCGCGTTTCTGAACTGGTTAATGGCCATGTGAAAACCTATGAAATCAATCCGGAAACATATTTTGACGAAATAGCCGATCTACAGGAATTGACCGGTGGCGATGCCCGCACAAATGCCGACATTACCCGCAGTATCCTGTCCGGCAGGTCAGGGGCAACCAGAAATGTGGTTCTGTTGAATGCCGCCGCCGCTCTTATGGCCGCTGACCGTGCGGAATCCATGGAAATCGGCATTGCCATGGCGGAAAAATCCATTGACGGTGGCGCTGCCCGGCAGAAACTGGAGGCCCTGGTCCGCTTCACCAATGACAACGCGTAACAGAGGTTTACACCATGAAAAACGTCCTGGACAGAATTGTGACCGCCAAACATGAAGAAGTGCAAGCTGCCCAATTGCGCGTTTCTAAAACAACACTGCTGCGTAAAGCCTCGGCGAGGACGGATTTCAGACCGTTTACAACCTGTTTTTCGAAAAACGGCCGGCAAATAAACATTATTGCGGAAATCAAACGGGCATCCCCCTCAAAAGGAAATATAAACCCGGGACTGATACCGGAATCCTATGCGGCTGCCTGTGAAGCCGGCGGTGCCGCCGCCCTTTCCGTTCTGACCGACAGCCGATTTTTTAAAGGTGGTTTCGGCGACCTTGTGGCCGCCAGACAAAGCTGCCGTCTTCCGGTGCTGCGAAAAGATTTCATTGTCTCGTCCTATCAACTGGCTGAATCCGCTGCCATCGGTGCGGATGCCGTTTTACTGATTGTTCGGATCCTGACAAAAACGCAATTGCAGGAGTATATGCACATGGCCGTCGAGCTGTCATTGGACACGTTGGTTGAGATTCATTCCGAAGAGGATCTGGCAGTGGCAGTCGAATGCGGAGCTGTTCTGATCGGCATCAACAACCGCAACCTGGCCACCTTCCAGACAGATATCGGTACGGCCATGCGAATGCGGACATATCTTGGTGATGACCAGATCCCCGTCGCTGCCAGCGGCATATCCTCACGAAGCGACATCGAACAGTGTGCACGATCCGGATTGGTCAACTTCCTTGTGGGGGAGAGTATCGCGCGGTCAGAAGACCCCGAAATATTTGTAAGATCGCTGAGAGCCCCATTTCCATGAGTGCGGCAGGCGGAAAACCGATCCAGGTAAAAATCTGCGGACTGACGGATATCCATCAGGCCGTTGCCTGCGCTGAGATGGGAGCGGATGCTATCGGCTTGATCTTTTACCCCAAAAGCCCCCGATTCGTATCTCAAAAAACAGCCCGCGCCATTTCCACCGCTCTCCCGGAGCCTGTCAAAACCGTCGGTGTTTTCGTTGATGAAAACCAGGATACCATTATGGCTGCCGTACATTCTTGTTCGCTGGATGCAGTTCAACTCCACGGCAACGAGCCGCCGTCACTTGTCGACACGTTGATGGAAAACGGACTGACGGTAATCAAAACTCTTTTTGCAGCCAGACCGCCCGGTTTGAACAGGGCTACCCTGTATCGGGCATCGGCCTATCTTGTGGAAGGCGGCACAGGTCCACTCCCCGGCGGCAATGCCGAACAGTGGGATTGGAAGCAGGCCGGCCGCCTGGCAGCCGAATATCCGGTACTGCTGGCCGGAGGATTATCTCCCGGCAATGTAAAAAAAGTCATCGAATGTTGTCGACCGGCGGGGATCGATATCAGTTCAGGTGTCGAAACAGCACCCGGAAAAAAAGATCTGGCTAAAGTTGCCTCTTTATTTAAAGCAATTTCGACCGTTTCCATCCGTCCTTTTTCGGGTCAATCTGTTTTCGCATCAAATTTGGAGAAGCGCCTTATAATTAAACAGTAACATCTATTTTTTTTAAGATTTTGTGTTATACTAAAATCCAATTTGATCGATTATCGCAGATCTTGGAAGTTTTTGTTCCGCTGTAGTCGCCGGCACGGGTTGACATACATCGGAATCAATACAGGTGAACACGCTATAGCTATTGGATACGTATGAATTTTCAAAGACTCAACACCTCTATCATTATCACGGCATTCCTGCTTTTCTGCATTTTTGTTTTTGGATATGAAAAACATTCCAGATATCTGGCCCAGGAAGAGCTGCAGAACCATGCCCGCATCATCTCCAATGCCCTCTGGAATTATAATGATAAAACGGCAGCCGAATATCTAAACCTTGCCTGCCGTTCCGAAGGGTATGAGCATATCCTGATTATCGATTCTTCCGGGAAAATCTTTCTGGAAATTTCCGGAGAAAGACTTTCCGGGATCGATGCCTTTTTGTCAAAAACTTTTCTGATACGCCGCATCCCACTTGTTTCCGAAATAACAAGAGGAGAAACCGTAATCGGCACCATCCAGGCTGTCGCGTTCAGGAAAACAGTTTATTTGTATATCTATATCCTCTTCGCTCTGGCAATGCTGACCACCGTTTTCTATCTTTATACTCGACTGATGAATGTCAATCGGGATCTCGAACAGCGGGTCCGCGAAAGAACGTCTGAGTTAGAAGATTCCAACCGTTCCTTTCAGAAGGAAATGCAGGAAAGACTTCGAACGGAAGACGCCCTGAAACAGTCCCATGAAACATTTCTAACCGTTTTGGACAGTATTGATGCAACTATTTTTGTTTCCGATTTCGACAGTTATGAAATACTCTTCATGAATAAATATATGCAGGATCAATTCGGAAATGACCTGGAAGGAGAGTTGTGCTGGAAATCGTTTCGCAATAATGTAGGACCCTGCAAAAACTGCATCATTAAGCAACTCAGAGATAAAAACGGTTCCCCGACGGACGTCAAAGTCTGGGAAGGTAAAAATACCAAGACCGGCCAGCGGTATATCAACTATGACCGGGCCATCAAATGGGTCAATGGAAAATACGTCCACCTGCAGATCTCCACGGATATCACCCGTCTAAAAGAATTGGAAAACGAGCGGATTCAAACAGAAGCTAAGTTTCAACAGGCCCAGAAGATGGAGGCCATCGGCACACTTGCCGGTGGTATCGCCCATGACTTCAACAATCTGCTGATGGGTATGCTGGGAAATGTTTCTCTTCTTCTGATGGATATGGAATCCACCAATCCAGACCATAAGCGCTTGATGGAAATCGAAAAGCAGATCTTAAGCGGCTCCCGCCTGACCACCCAGCTACTGGGATATGCTAGAAAAGGCATTTACGAATTGAAGCCGGTTAACCTTAACAGCATCGTACTGGAAAACGTGGAAGCGTTTGGCAGAACGCGCAAAGAGATCAATATCAAAACCGATCTTGATCCGGATGCTTTGACGGTCGAAGCGGACCGTGGCCAGATCGAACAGGTTCTCCTGAATATCCTGGTCAATGCGGCCGATGCCATGCCGGAGGGGGGCCGGCTCATCGTCCGAACCTCCAATGTTATCCATGAAGCCATTACCAACAAACCGTATACCCCCAATCCCGGCCAGTACGCACTGCTTTCCATTCAGGATACGGGTATCGGTATGGAAAAATCCGTCCTGGACCGTATCTTCGACCCCTTTTTCACAACCAAGGAAATGGGCCGCGGAACGGGACTCGGCCTGGCCTCTTCTTATGGCATTATCAAAGGTCATAATGGTTATATCGAAGTTGAATCGAAACCAGGCGAAGGGACCTCCTTCTCGATATATCTGCCGATAACGGAAAAAAAGGTTGCCGTAGAAACGCCCTCACTGGACGTTGATAAAATTGTGAAAGGAAAAGGTTCCATTCTGCTTGTCGATGATGAACCCGTAATCATCGATGTGGGCAAAGAAATGCTTCAATGTTTGGGTTATACGGTCTTCACGGCGAATAACGGGGAAGCCGCCATCAAACGATATATGGAAGCCGGGGACCGCATCGACATGCTCATACTGGATATGATCATGCCGGATATCGGCGGCGGTGAGGTGTTCGACAGACTGAGGGAATTTAACCCGGAAGTAAAAGTGTTGCTGTCCAGTGGTTACAGCATTGACGGAAAAGCCTCGGCCATTATGGAACGCGGATGCAACGGTTTTATCCAGAAGCCCTTTAAGCTGGAAAGGCTGTCCCAGAAAATACGAGAGATTATCGGGTAACGATTGGCCCGTTTATGTTTCTGACGGCTGCTGTTTGCTCTGCTGTTTGCCGACATCTATCCTTTTACAAATCAGAATTTAAATAGTGTCCGTCCACAAAAAAAAGCCCGCCGGCTTCTGTAGAAACCTGTGGGCTTTCATGTTTTAAGTGGAGGCGGCAATCAGATTCGAACTGATGAATAACGGCTTTGCAGGCCGCTGCC
>CAZKYZ010000092.1:0-11448 GCA_964557055.1 uncultured Desulfobacterales bacterium | reverse complement strand
GGGCAGCAGTTCAAAAACGGCCCGGAATTTCCGGCGGATTACCAGTGGTATTATACCGGTTCACCCGGAAGCCCGCGGGTGCTGATGGGTATCTCGCCAAAGTATAAACTCGATACAGACCTGTGGAAACCGGTGGACACCGCTGAAACACCGGTGTCCAGGATGGTAACGTTAATTAACAACAATCACGGGCAGTATAAATTTACCACCTTTGGGTCCCGGATAGATGGACCGCAAGGTGAACTGATCGGGGTCTGGTATTCTCCCATACGGCGGACGACGGTGGCGATCCAGGAGGATGGAACGTTGAAAATCGCCATTCCCAAAAAAAGCAAAAAGCAACGCATGATAAATATTTGAACAACCATGGGAGAACAGGAAACAATCATTATGTCGGGAGAATAGTCATGGATCATGATTCATATCGGAAGAAGCTGAAAACGGTTGATGGGGAAGTCTCTTATTATGACATAACCGCGCTGGAAAAAAACGGTATTGCCGATGTCCACACATTGCCTTATTCCATCCGGATTCTGGTGGAGAATCTTTTGCGCAAGCTGGATGCCCGGGTTGTCCGCGAGGAAGATTTATTGCAACTGGCGCGCTGGCAGAAACATTACGAATCACCGGTGGAAATACCGCATCACCCCTCTCGGGTGTTGATGCAGGATTTTACCGGTGTCCCCGCTGTGGTCGATCTGGCGGCGATGCGTGATGCGGTGCGGGACCTGGGCGGCGATCCGGAAATGATCAATCCGCTGGTGCCTGTAGAGTTGATCACGGATCATTCGGTTCAGCTGGACTACTTCGGTACAACGGATGCCATCAGGGGCAACGTTGAAATGGAGTACCAACGCAATGGAGAGCGCTACAAACTGTTGAAATGGGCACAGAAAAGCTTTACCAACATGAAGGTTGTGCCCCCCAACTCCGGTATCTGCCATCAGGTCAACCTGGAGTATCTGGGTCGGGTCGTCATTGTAGATGAAGGCCCGGACGGGCCCATAGCGTATCCGGATTCCCTGGTCGGTACCGACTCCCACACCACTATGATAAACGGCCTGGGGGTTATGGGATGGGGCGTAGGCGGTATCGAAGCAGAGGCAGTGATGCTGGGTCAGCCGTATTATATGACCATCCCGGAAGTCATCGGCGTGCGCCTCACAGGTGCGTTGCGCCCGGGCGTTACGGCGACAGATATGGTTCTGACCATTACGGAGATGCTTCGTGAATACAACGTCGTCGAAAAATTTGTAGAGTTTTTCGGTCCGGGAATGAAGCAGCTGCAGCTTCCCGACAGGGCCACAGTCGCCAACATGAGCCCGGAATACGGCGCAACCATGGGATTTTTCCCGGTAGATGAAAAAACGATTGACTACCTTCGGGCAACCAACCGGTCGGCATTGGCCGAGACGGTTGAGCGCTATACAAAGAAAAACGGGATGTTCTACACCGGTGACAGCGATCCGGAGTATACGGATGTTCTTGAACTTGATCTGGCAACGGTGCAGCCTTGTGTCGCCGGCCCGGCCCGCCCCCAGGATCGCATTGAACTGACGGATTTGAAGGAGAAGGCAGGCAATTTTGTCAAGACTCCGGCAGGGGCTGTCCAAGGCCCTTACCGGGTTGATATCAACGGCAGAGAAGCTTTGATCGACAATGGCAGCGTTGTCATTGCGGCGATCACCTCCTGTACGAATACCTCCAATCCGTATGTCCTCCTAGGCGCCGGGCTGATCGCCAGAAACGCGGTTGAACGAGGGCTGCGGGTGCCTGCGCACGTAAAGACGTCGCTGGCACCGGGTTCTAAAGTCGTTACGGAGTATCTCCGTGATGCGGGGATGACACCCTATTTAAATGCTCTCGGCTTTCATACGGCAGCGTTTGGGTGCACCACCTGCATCGGCAACAGCGGGCCGCTTCATCCGGCCATTGACGATGCGGTGGCGGCAAACGATCTTAGCGTTGCTTCCGTTTTGTCCGGCAACCGAAATTTCGAAGCCCGTATACACCAAAAAGTAAGGGCGAATTTCCTGGCATCTCCCATGCTTGTGGTTCTGTTTGCCCTGGCCGGTAAGGTCGATATCGACCTGACAAAGGAGCCGGTGGGGATCGATCCCAACGGCGCACCGGTTTTCATGCAGGAACTCTGGCCGTCATTGGACGAGATAGAGGTGCTGGTGAAACAGCATGTAAAATCAGTTTTCTTTGCAGAACGATATGCCGAAATTTTCGATGGAGATGAGTTCTGGCAAGGTCTGGCGGTGACGGAAAGCACCACCTTCAATTGGGACAGTGCTTCAACGTATATCAAAAAACCACCCTACTTCGACGAATTTTCCCTGACGTTGAAAGAGCCTGAAGAAATACGGAAAGCACGCCCCCTGCTTTTTTTGGGCGATACCGTTACAACCGACCACATATCCCCGGCAGGCGCCATCGCGGTGGAATATCCGGCCGGCCGATATCTGATGGAGAAGGGTGTTCCCGAAACGGATTTTAATTCATACGGCTCCCGCAGAGGCAACCACGAAGTTATGATGCGGGGGACTTTCGGCAACATCCGAATTAAAAACCGGCTGGTGACACCGAAGGAGGGCGCTTTTACGGTAAAAATGCCGGAAAGGGAGGCATCGTTCATCTTCGATGCCGCCATGGCGTATGCCCGGGACAAGACCCCCCTGGTGGTCCTGGCAGGCAAGGAATACGGGACAGGGTCTTCCCGCGACTGGGCTGCCAAGGGAAGTAGCCTCCTTGGCGTTCGGGCAGTCATTGCACAATCGTACGAAAGAATCCACCGCAGCAACCTTGTCGGGATGGGGGTTTTGCCGCTCATTTTTATGGGTGGCGACAGCTGGGAAAGCCTCGGGCTGGATGGAACCGAGCTTTTTACCATCGAAGGGGTGGCGGATATTGTTCCCCGCAAAGTATTGGTGGTAACTGCACAAAAGGAAGACGGGTCGGCGGTTTCATTTACGGCGCAAGTCCGACTGGATACGGACGTGGATGTGGAATACTTTAAAAACGGTGGAATTTTACCCTGTGTGTTGCGGAAACTGATGAAACGGTAGACAGCCAGATCCGCCACGTTTCACAGAATGATTCATGAACGTCAGGGCTTTTGGGTGTCCGCAACCTTTCCCTCTCCGTCCAGGAAATAGAGCATGAAGTTGCCGGCCCTTGCTTGCTCGGCAAGGTCGTCTATCATAATTGCGGTAGCTTCATACTTTTTATCCGCTGTTTTGGTCAGCAGGTTATAGCATTGCAGTGCGAATTCTTTGCTGCTGAAAACCGGAATGTAAGAAACATCCTGTTTTTTGTCGTACTGCCCGAGAATCTGTTCATCGGCCCCCGGATTAATGATAAAAACCCATACCCATTCTGTCTGGTTGTTGCTGGTCATGATGTTCCTTTCATTTTCCCCTTCCCCTGAACATGGATAAACGTAAAGCAGCGATAGAGCCTACCCGACGGTATTCCGAAACAGGGCGGGGTTGGTATGCGGTATAAACTTAGCCGCGGAAAAGCGATTCATAAATTCCTGGTTTACGTTTAGCTCCAGATAGGTTATCCGTTTTCGGATCTGTTCAATTTCGTCGATACAGGACGGTGACCGCAACAACATTGATGCACCTTCCAGAGAGCTGTTGCCAAGTGGGACATAGCGGTCAAGCGGCAGGTCCGGAAGCATGCCGATGGAAATGGCGGATTCCGGTTTGATAAAAGAACCGAAAGTTCCCCCAATAAAAAACCGTTCAATATCCATGGGCGTCATTTCAACCGTTGCGGTGATTGTTTCCAGGATCGTGAACATGGCGGCCTTTGATCGAACGAGGCTGTCGATATCCACCTGCGTGACGGTGATGCAATCCCCGCTGCTGGTTTGATCGGCGGTCGCCACTATCACATACGGAACATCCCTGTCAGATCCGTAGCGTGCCCCGCATCTGGACGGAACCAGTTTCCCGCGCATGTCCATCATTCCGGCCTCGAACAGCTGGGCAGCCAGGTCGATCAGTCCGGACCCGCAAATCCCGATGGCCGGTTTGTTTCCAATGGTGCCGATTTGAAATGTGCTGTTAACCGGATCGATGGATACACTGTCGATCACACCGGGGGATGCCATCATTCCCATTTTGGTAACACCCCCTTCCAGGGCCGGTCCGGCGGCACCGGCGCAGGCAATCAACCAGTGTCTGTTTCCAAGGATGACCTCGGCGTTGGTACCGACATCCGCGAGCATTGCTGTGGTTTCCATCCGGTTCAGCCCGGAATATAGTATTCCGGCGATCAGGTCTCCGCCGAAATAGCTGCCGATGCTCGGAAATATATATACACCAGCCGAGGGATGGATATCCAGTCCAAGTTCGACAGCGCTGATCAGGCCAGGGCGGTTGACCGCCGGGATGTAAGGCTCTCGAATAATCCAGCGTGTTTCCAGCCCCAGGAAAAGATGGGTCATTGTTGTGTTGCCGGAGATCGAAACCAGGCAGATATCCCGGGGGTTGAGACCACAGGCGTGCGACAACTGCCGGATGTTGTCATTCAACCCCTGAATAATCAAACGGTTGCATTTATTCGATTCCGATTCCTTTTCCCCATAATGGATGCGGGTTAGAACATCAGGACCGATGGATATTTGAGGGTTGTCGAAAGATGCTTCCCCAAGGGTTTTTTGGTTTTCGAGATCGATCATCCGCAGGACGACCCGGCTGGTACCGAGGTCCACTGCGATCCCCGGGGGGGCAGGATGATCGGGGTTCAGGATTCCGGTGATTTGGCACACCTCCTGTTCCCGGAAGACCACGCATTTGGCTCGATAATTCCATTTACGCAGAAGGCCCGGCGCGCTTTTCATCAGCGACAGGGGGATAGATATAGCACGTGTGCCGGTTTGGTTTTGTAAAGAAGCGGTCAGCCTGTCGATGTCTGCCGTATTGTTCTGCAGGGTAGGGAGTGGAAGCTCGACGGGGCAAACCCAGCGGTGCTTTTTCATGGGCGTAACGGGCTGTAACGGATATAAAAAAGGCAGGGTTTCATCAACCCTGCCTTTCGTTTATATGTGTATCAAAGCGGTCTATCGTCCGGTCTGATTGATTTCAATTCCCCACCAGGGTTGATTTTTTGACTTTTCCACGTCTGCATCCGATACGTCTTTAAATCCGAACCAGCTGAAAGCCAGGTGGTCGAAATTTTTGTAGTGCGCGTCATGTTCATAGAATTCTGATTCCCGCAAAGATTGCCCGCAACCTGCCAGGAACAGTCCAAGAAGAAGTATCACGAGTAATTTTTTCATTCTGCCGCCTCCTTTATCGTTTATTAGGTATATACCAGATAGATTGGATCTAAAAATCAGAATTGGAACTATAATCCAAGGTAAAGTATCACAAGTTCTATGTCAAGATCAAATATTGATACCGCATAGATACCAGTCCGTTGTTTCAAAAGGACTTGTCGACCGGGGTCGGGCAGAGCACAAAATTCGACCACAGGCATGCCCGGAATATTCGCAGATTTGATCCTTTTCTTGCGTTACAGAGGTCGGGCCCATGGATATATGTTTACGAAAAACCATGCAGTTCTGTCAAGATATCGGCGAGCACCCGGTCGGCAGCCCCTTTGAGGAGAAAAGTGCTTGTTTTCCCGGTAAGCGGCGTTGTCTGTGGGTTGATTTCAATCACGACGGCACCGGATTCCTTTGCGATTACAGGTATATAGGCCGCCGGTTGAACGACGGCAGAGGTGCCGACAACGAGCATAACATCGCATCGGGAGGCAGCCTGCTGGGAGCAGACCAGCGCTTTCGATGGGATCGTTTCCCCGAAAAAAATACAGTCCGGCCGATAAATTCCGCCGCAGGTGCACCGTGGGGGGAGAACAGTAATTCCGACGTCTGCTGTTTCGCATTTCGAATGGCAGGACATGCACCGCAATCGGGCGAAACTGCCATGGAATTCGACGACATCGGTATTGCCGGCTTTCTGGTGCAGACCGTCCACATTTTGGGTGATGACTGTTTTTAAAATACCGCGGTTTTCAAGATCGGCAAGGGCACGGTGGGCGCTGCTGGGTTGGGCGACGTCAATGACACCCTTCATCTCGCGGATCATGACATCCCAAACGTGCCCGGGGTTTTTCATGAAGGAATCGATGTGGGCAAATTCCATGGGGTCCATTTTTTCCCACAAACCGCCCTTGCCCCTGAATGGCGGAATGCCGCTGGCGATGGAAATTCCGGCGCCGGTGAGGGCGATGGTGTTGTGCGCTGCGGCAAGGATGTCAGCCGCCCGTTTAATGAGATCCTGCATAATGTGATTCTTCGGGTGTCTATAACTGGAATTCCATATCCGCCGCTACGGCAAAACAATCCAGAGAACTGTTGCTTGCTGTGATTATTCGTTCACAGCGGGCAACCATTTCGTCTACCTGGTCATCCCTTCTTTCCTGGTTGATATGGAAAAGCCCAAGCTGTTTGACACCGGCCTGCATGGCCAGATCGAGGGTGGTCGTAAAATCGGAGTGACCCCATTCTATTTGGGTCTCATATTCTTCCGGTGTGTATTCGGCATCGTGAATCAACAGATCGGCGCCTGTGGAAAAATCCAGGTATTCCTGGCGGGTTTTTCCGCCACGGTGAATGAATCCCAGTTCGTTGTCTGTCAGGAAAACGAATGTTTTTCCGTTTTCTTCGAATTTGTAACCGCTTCCGCCGTTGGGGTGACTGAGGGGAATGGGAGTGATGGCCACGGAGCCTATCTGAAAGGTGAGAGGGCAGGCATCTTTGTATTCCATGCTGGCTTTTAGCTCGTTCAGTTGAATGGGGAAATTTGGTGGCGCCATTACCCGGGAGAGAATCGTTTCTACGAATTTGCTGTGAAATGGGCAGCGGTGCATAACAAATGCGGACTTGCTGGAAAAAATAGGTTTGAAAAAAGGAAAGCCCATAACATGGTCCCAGTGGGCGTGTGTGAAGATCAGGTGGTATTCAAAGCGACCTTCATCCATCAACTTGTTGCCAAGTCTGCGGATACCCGTTCCGGCATCAACGATGATGATGTCATCACTTTCCGACCGGATTTCAAGGCAGGTGGTATCACCACCGTATTTCAGGTAATTCCTTCCTGAAACAGGTATGGATCCTCTTGATCCCCAGCATTTGATGTACATGTCTGTCCTTTCAGAATGGCAAAAAGATCTAATGGCTGCCGGTTTTTCCCAGGTACGTATGCCATATCCCGTTTACATCCCATTTTTCAATCAGGCATACCGGCAGCTGTGCCAGTTGATTTTCCACATCGCGGGCCTGACTGCGCAGTAGACCGGATAGGATAAAATAACCTTTGGTCAGAAAACCGTTTGATGCAATCAGCTGTTTCATTACGTCGTAGTGAATGTTGGCGATCAAAAGATCGGCGGGGTTTTCGATCAGGTCCAACGCAGATCCCTGCACAGGAACAATTAACGACGCCAAGCCGTTCAGCTGAATATTTTTGCGGGCCGTCCGGGCGGCCAGAAAATTGATATCGGCGGCGAGCACCTTTGTACACCCCAGCTTGGCCGCGGCCACAGCCAGTAAGCCGGTGCCGGTACCCAGGTCCATCGCCGTTTCAATGTTACCAAAACTGCAGGCCTTTTCAAGGGCCACGATGCAATCGTGCGTCGTCGGGTGGGTTCCCGTACCGAAGACGACTCCCGGATCCAATACAATTTGTAATTTTGCAGGGTTCTCCATTCCCTGTTTCGCATCGTTGTACCAGGGCGGTGTGACTGTAAAGGAACCGATCCGGACCGGCTTCGGTTCTTCCCCCAGCCACTGATTATAGCGCATTTGGTACTGATCCACAAACGTTACGCCGGATTGGGAGGCAACCAGCCGGCGGACCGCATTTTCAGCAGGCTTACCAAAAAACAGGAATGAAGACCCCTCTTCTTCCCAATTGCCGATAAAATGTTCCCGGGGAAAATTTGTATGGGAATCAAACGTTCCCTCCAGGTAGTAGATATAAAGATCCTGGTATGGTTTTTCGGCAGGAGCATACATTATTTCGGCAGCTGATCAATATACCATTCCATTGGGCTGATCAGTTCAAATCCCAATGCAACCAGTTTCTTTTTAATGGTGACGACATTGTTGGTTAGCAGGTACGGGAAAACGGCACGTTTCCCGGTATCCCAGTAGCGGGCCACCAGGATGCTGCCAAAGGAAATGTTTTCCTCGGTGATGGCGTCCACGATTTTTTTCATTTGTCCGACTTTTTGATCGAGGAGGATACAAAGCAGCGTTCCGGGTTCGCCGATACCCATGACATTGGTAAAAGCCTTCAAGATGTCACGAATGGAAAGGATACCGATCAGTCGATTTTGGTCATCAACGACCGGGAATGCGCCCACATTTGTTTCTTGAATCATGAGCAGGGCATCCTGGATAGTATGGGCGCCGGAAAGGGTGGTTGGATTTTTTGTCATGATATCACCAACGCTGATGCTGGATATATCCGGTGGATCGTGGAGCATGGAAGACGGCATGGCGCTTCGGATGTCCCGATCCGTTATAATTCCGAGCAGGCGGTGCGTTGCGTCAACCACGGGCAGATGCCGGATGTGGTTTTCCTTCATCTTTTTTTTGGCATCCAGAATATTGTCGCTCGGGGAAACGGTTATGATGGTGGTTGTCATGGATTTGCTGACAAACATATTGTCCTCCAATGCGTCCCGAATAGATCGGGGGGTTATTTTTTCATCAAGATGTTTACATGGTTTCCCGCCAGTTCGGGAAGGCGTTTCAGGGAATACCCTCCTTCCAGAACAGAAAGAACCCTGCCGTTGCAATACCGGTCGCCCATTTCCATGATCCGCTCCATGATCCAGGAAAACCCCTCGGTTGTCAGCCTGATGTCCGACATCTCGTCATCTTCATGGGCATCAAAACCGGTGGAAACCAGGATTACCTCCGGCATGAAATGGTCAAAGGCGGGAAAAAGATCCTTCGCCAGCAGCGACTTGTATTCTCGGTCACCCTGCCCCGGAAGAACAGGAGAATTCAACGTAAATCCTCTTCCAAGACTGGTACCTTTTTCAAAATCCCGACCGGTTCCGGGGAAGGAAAATGATGGATGCTGGTGGATGGAGTAGTAAAAGACGGTCGGATCATCTTCAAACAGATGCTGGGTTCCATTTCCGTGATGAACGTCAAAATCGATTATCCCGACCCTCACAATACCCCATTGCTGCTGCAAGTATTTGGCGGCGATGGCGACGTTGCCGAAATAGCAGAATCCCATCGCTCTGTCCGACTCGGCGTGATGGCCGGGAGGTCTCACTGCACAAAAGGCATTATCGATGGCACCTTCCATCATCATCCGGGCGGCGTCGATTACGCCGCCGGTTGCCAGCAGGGCGATTTCATAAGTGCTCCGGCACATCTGATTGTCCGGGTAATCCAGTTCCCGCAGTCCATTTTCACAGGCATTTTTGAATCGTTCAATATACGCTTTTTCGTGAACGGATTCGATCCATTTCATTTCCGGCCGGCTCCCGCAAAAGGTCACCAGCTTCGGCAAAAGGCCGGCATCTTCAATACCCTTGTGGATGGCTTTCAACCGTTGGGGGACTTCCGGGTGGTATGGTCCCGTTTCGTGGAGCAGGTATTGGTCATCAAACAAAAACCCTGTTTTTCGCATATGATCTTCCGGTAGCGGTTATCCGTTTATGATGGTATCGAAAATATGGTTTGCACTGTCCACGGCGGCACTGTCTTCCGGCAGTTGAATGGTAGGCCGCCCGTTCAGGTCATATTCGTAAATCAGATCATCCTCGGGTATGGCTCCCGCCAGCTCCAGATCTTCTTTGCGGATCATACCCATGAGTGCATCGGAGAGTTCCCCTTTGGCCTGGTTAATGATGAGATAACTTTTCTTTACACCAATATTTAGTTCTGTGGCAAGTTTGTTAATACGAAAGGCAGCCTGAAGAGCCCTTCTGGAAGTGTCTGCCACGATCAACAGGATATCGACATCTCTGGTTGTCAATCGGCTGATATGCTCCATTCCGGCTTCATTGTCCATGACGATATAAGGATAATTCCCGGTGAGGCGTTCGAGAAAACTGGTCAGGAGCGTGTTGGCCGCACAATAGCATCCCTGCCCTTCCGGCTGTCCCATTACTACCAGATCATACCCGTCGGCATCTACGATGGCTTCTTCGAGTTTCATCTCAATAAAGATGTTCTTGGTCATTCCGGAAGGCACGATGCCTTTTTTCATTTCCTCGCGGGCATTGCCAAGTGTTTGGGTTACCGCCAATCCCAGGACTTCGTTGAGGTTTGCGTTGCTGTCGGCATCTACTGCCAGAACAGGCGATTTGCCATTTTTAACGAGATAGTTGATGAGCATACCCGCTACGGTCGTTTTGCCGGTGCCGCCTTTTCCGGCCAGTGCGATTGAAAAGGGCATATGGTTTCTGTTCCTTTCCTGGTAATGATCTTATTTATCCCCAATTTTTCAGTAATTAGAACAGTTTAACAAAACAGTCAAGGAACTTTTTGCAGGTACTGTTTCGGGCTGTACACCAGATCGATTCTCGCATCGGTTCTTGCATCGATCCGGTCCTTATGATAATTGTCCGGGCAGGTCGAATCCATCCGCCGGCCATATTCCAACCACAACCGGAAATGGGCATGCTCAGTATCCGCAAAATCAGTGTTATCGGAAGGACTTATCGGCATTTGAATCGTTACCGGCAGATTCTGTCCGTTTTTATCCGCTATGGTTTTGGTGACCTGGTTACTCATCTGAAGATCGATGAGTACCTGGAAAGCGGTCGCCAGATTATTACCCGGAGCCGAAACGAACGGATCGAAAAATTGACCCGTTCCGAGCGCGTCAGAATGGCCTGCGAAGAGCTGGGCCCCACCTATGTAAAACTCGGTCAGGTTTTGTCCACGCGGCCGGATCTGGTCCCGGATGAATTTGTAAAGGAGTTCTCCAAGCTTCAGGACCAGGTGGCACCGTTCGATTCCCAGGATGCCAAAAAAATCGTTGAAAGAGAACTCGGCCGGCCAACGGAGGAAGTGTTTACCACATTCGAAAACGACCCCATTGCTTCCGCGTCCATCGGTCAGGTACACAAGGCGGTAACCACGGATGGTGATGTGGTCGCCGTAAAGGTCCAGCGGCCGGGTATCCGCAAAATTATCGAGGTCGATCTTGAGATCATGCTTCACCTGGCCATCCTGATGGAGCGCCATGTGGAAGAGATCGCCTTGCACCGGCCGGTAAAGATCGTCGAAGAATTTACCCGGGTGCTTGAAAAGGAGATCGACTATCAGATTGAGGCATCCAACACCCAGCGGGTAGCCCGGCAGTACCTGGATGATCCCAACGATTATATCCCCCCAGTGTATACGGAAATATCGACCACCAACATCCTGGTGACCGAATTTATTGACGG
>CAZKYZ010000091.1:4109-11466 GCA_964557055.1 uncultured Desulfobacterales bacterium | reverse complement strand
AGACAATGGTGTCGGTATGGATAAAAATGTTCGGGAACGGATTTTTGATCCCTATTTTACGACCAAACCGAAAGGTGAAGGAACGGGATTGGGGCTTTCCGTTGTTCACGGCATTATGACCCGCCTCGGAGGCGCTATAACGGTTCGCAGCCAACCGGGCAGCGGATCGGAGTTTCGTGTTTATTTTCCATGTACGAAGAAAACCGCTGCCAAACATGAGAAAATGCCGGTATTACCCGCGAACGGAAATGAATCCGTACTGTTTATCGATGACGAGAAGGAGATCGTTTTGGCCGCCAGGGAAATGCTGGGAGATTTCGGCTATCGGGTAATCGGGACTACCAAAGCAGCCGAAGCGTTGCAGATGTTGGAAAAAGAGCCCCAAAGATTTGACATTGTTTTTACCGATCAGACCATGCCGGGTATTACCGGGATGGAACTGGCCCGCCGGATCGAAGCCATCCGTTCCGATCTGCCGGTTGTGCTCTGCACCGGCTATAACGAGGATCTCAGCGGGATTGACGATCAGCCTGTCTGTATTCAGGCATTTCTGAAAAAACCGTTTGAAATGCTGCAGGCTGCCCGGACGATCCGCAAAATACTGGATTAATCATCAATATCGGGTTCGATGAAACTCCAGCGGATTTCCGGGAATTCCGTTTTTAGGCTTCTTTCGAGACGATTGATCCCCTCGCAGGCCCGTTCAATGCTGATGCCGCTTTTGATCCGGATCTTTCCGGCCAGCATGATGTACGGTCCGATCTGCATTGTGATCACGTTGAAGACACCGCTGACGGATTCGTCCCTGGAGATCTCCTGCCGGATTAACTTTCGGATATCCGGGGCTGCCGACTTTCCGATGATCAGGGACTTCATTCGCAGGATCAGCAGTATCGATACCACCAGAAGAATTGCCCCGATACAGATAGAGCCAACGGCATCCAGAGCAGGCATCTCCAGAAGATCGGCCAGGGCGATAAAAACAAACGCGATCGCAAGCCCCAGTAAGGCGGCGGTATCCTCACCCAAGATAACCAGCAGTTCCGAATTCCGGGTCTCTTTCAGCCACTTCATAAGGCTGCGGCCTTTTTGCAGTTTTTTCACCTGTTGAAGGGCGCCGATGAAACTGAAACCCTCCATGACAATGGCGATTGCCAGCACCAGCAGGGCGACCCAGACCATCTGCAGCGGCTCTTTCGATTGCAGTTTGTGAATACCCTCGTATATGGAAAAAAGGCCGCCGACGCTGAACAGCAGAATGGCGACGATAAAACTCCAGAAATAGGTAACCTTCCCGTATCCGAGGGGGTGGGTTGCATCGGGCGGCTTTTCGGAGCGCTTCATACCCCAGAGCAGCAGCAGTTGATTGATGCAGTCCGCCAGAGAGTGAATGGTTTCGGCCAACATGCTGCCGGACAGGGTGATTATTGCAGTGATGCCTTTTGCCACGGCAATGCCGCCATTTGCCGCGAGGGCGTAAAAAATCGCTTTTTTTGATTCCGTTGCCGACATTCAGGGTCCTTTTTTTCAGTTGATACCGGTATCAGTTGATGTCTATAAAGGGTCACTATACAACAAAAAAGCATATCGTGAAACGGTCCGTTCTGAAACCGCTTCTACGCAGTTAAAAAAGGAGATCGTCCATGCAACAGGAGAGGATGGCAGCCATCCGCCATTTTATTGAAAAAGACCCTTTTACACGTATGCTGGGGGTGGAAATCGTACGCATAGAACCCGGTTTCAGCCGGGTGCGCCTTACGGTTACGGAGGATATGGTCAATTTTCACGGAATTACTCATGGTGGGGTGGTTTTTTCCCTGGGCGATATCGCTTTTGCCGCCGCCAGCAATTCCCACGGGAAAACCGCGCTGGCCATGAATGTGAGCATCCATTTTCTGAAAGCTTCCCGGGCTGGTGATCGACTGGTGGCGGAAGCAAAGGAACAGCATACCGGCGGCAGAACGGCGCTGTATGCCATAAGGGTATATGAGGAAAAAAGCGGGCAGGTGATTGCCCGGAGCCAGGACCTGGTATATCGTACAGACAAACCGTTTGTCGATTGAATAAAAATCCGGCCACCGGGGAGCATCCGGAATATCCAGGTTCAAACGTTTTTGCCGTTTTCTATATCCAGGCTAAGCGATGTTTCCCGATACCAGCAAACCGGCTTCCTGAACGGCCTCGCGCATCTGCCGCAAACGGGATTCCAGGCTGTCGGTAAATCCGATGGAAATGCGCAAAAGCCCCGGAGACAGCCCGATTTTGTCCTGTTCCTCTTTGGATATTTCCGAAGAAGTCGAGGATCCCGAACAACTCATGAGGGTGTCGAAATATCCGAGTGAAACGGCAATCATACCGAAGCGCTTTTGATTCTGTAAAATGTCCAGCATCTGCTCCGCTTTTTGCTGGGTACCGCAATCCAGGGCGAAAATGCCGCCGTAGCCAAAATCTCCATTGAGAATGGAACGCAGCAGTTTATGCTGGGGATGGGAGGACAAGCCGGGATAGATGACACGCAAACCGGTATCTGCCAGCATTTCGGAAACAGCCAGTGCCCGTCTGCCGTGTTCGCGCATTCGCAGGGGCAGGTGCGGCAGGCGCTGGATAACGTCGAATGCCACGCGGGGGTCCATGGTAGGTCCCAGCAGCATGATTCGCCCGGTGTGCAGATCCATGAGGCGGCGAATGAAATTCCGGCTGCCGCAGATGACGCCGGCCAGCAGATCGCTGGCACCGTTAATGAACTTGGTCATCGAATAGACCACCACATCCGCCCCCAGCACGGCGGGAGAGATCATCACCGGTGAAAAGGTGTTGTCCACTACCAGTTGGATGCCCGCCTGCCGGGATATCCGGGCCAGCGAGGGGATATCGGCGACTTTCAAGGTGGGGTTTCCAATGGTTTCCGTAAACAGAACCTTTGTTTCAGCGCTGATCGCCTCTTCAACCGCTGCAAGGTCGGTAATGTCCACAAACGTGGTTTGAATGCCCAGCTCTCCCAGGAGATCTTCCAGAAGGGCGTGGGTCCCGCCGTAAATGGTGTCGCTGGCAACGATGTGATTACCGCTGCGGACCAGCTGCAGGAGGGCGCAGGAGATGGCGGCCATTCCGCTGGCAGCGCAGATGGCGGTTTCGGTCCCCTCCATTGCGGCTATATAGCGGCCCAGGACGTCGACCGTGGGGTTGAACTGGCGACTGTACAAAAAGCAGCCCCCCTGATCCGGCCCCCGGACCCCGCTGAAAATCTTCGGCATGGCGCCCGGCTCCATAACAGTAAAGGTGGAGGACCGCGATATGGACGGGGTGACACCCCCGTGCTCGCCAAATTCCCTTCTAACGGATTGAAGCGCCTCTTCGGGGTTGTGGATTGTCATTTGTAGCCTCCCGGTTGGTATTCTCACTGGTTTTGTAAAAAATTTCAGAGAAAGTATGACAGATGGTTACAATCTCGGAAATGAATCGAAAATAGAGTGTTGGTATATTATAGGCTCTGCTTTTTAATCCAGGCTTCAGCTTCCGCAAGGCTGTCAAACAGTTTTATCTTCCATGTGGTGGGCTCACAAACCGTTTGATACATGCGGGCGTATCCGTAAAGATACTTCTGTGTGATCACGATGGCAATCTTTTTTTTCTTCGCAAATGAAATGAAAGAACGGATACTAAAAATTACCAAAAACCGGATGGTTGTCAAAAAAAGTTTGTCTACGACACGGTTTACCGCCAAAGTACGAAAATGCGGTGTGTACTGTTAAAAGCCATAATTGACAACTACTCCCAGATTGGATAGCATGAAAATTATGGGTAACGATGCTTTCGGAATAGAAAGGATACCTAAAAATGGGATTTTTGACCTGGATTGTGCTGGGGCTGATCGCCGGCATTATTGCCAAATGGATTATGCCGGGAAAGGATAATGTCGGGTTCGTCATGACAATATTGCTGGGCGTTGGAGGCGCGTTCGTCGGCGGATGGGTCGGGTCTTTTGCGGGATTCGGCTCCGTAGGCGTATTCAGCATGGAAAGCATTGCCACAGCAACAGCAGGAGCTATCCTGATACTGTTTGCCTATCGATTGATCAAAAAATAGACGGATGCTGATATTTGATTTCGATGGTGTGTTGATGGATTCCGTGCGGGAGGTCGCCGTAACCGCATTTAACACCCTTACGGAAAAAACCGTTACCCGGGAGGAACAGATACCGGGCGGCGCGTTTGCCCTGTTCCTTCTCAATCGTTTCCACGTGCAACCCATCGGAGACGCCTTGCCGCTGATGGCCTGGTGCCTTTCCGGTTGCGCACCACATCCCCAAAAACGTCTAAGCCCCGATGAATACCAACAGATTATCCAAAAAACCAAAGAACCGATTGTCGACCGAACAACGCGGTTTTTCAGGGTACGCAAACGGCTTGTGAAAAAAGATCGGCGGGCATGGCCGGCTCTCAACGCACCGATTCAACCCATTTGGGACCGGTTGAGAGCAGCACCAAGTGAGAATATCGTTCTCCTCACCAATAAAAACAGGGATGCTGTGGCCGATCTCTGCCGTCACTTTGAACTCCCGGTACGGAAGCAGAACATCTATTCCGGAGACCACGGTACGACCAAAATCGAGAACATGCAGCGTTTGATGGAACGATATGGCAGCACGTGCGGCTACGGGTTTATCGACGATTCCGTCAAGAATCTAAAAGAGATCGACGAATTTTTTAATGATGATGCCCGTAAGGTTTCTCTCTACCTGGCCTCGTGGGGATACTGTGGACCGGACGGTGCGGCCCGGGCCGAAACGCTGGGATATCAGGTGTTGACAATGGAAGACATCATCGTTATTGACACGTTTCCGTCCATAGCAACCGGTTAATGGATTGGGTCATCCGAAATTATCAATCACTGCATAAAACCTTCAAAATAATATAAGTTTGGACATCCAAAAGGACGAACCATGCAGATAAAGTCGAAAGCAGACGCCCAGCAAAGAGCCGACCAAATTGGATATTTCCAGGCTGAAGTAAGCATTCTGGAGCAGGAAAATATTGTAATGTTCAACGACGGCCAGCGTTTCGCCATTGCCGACTACCACAAAAACCTCATTGACCAACTGGCAGCCGCTTTCGACATCGATGCCAACAAGCGTGAAAAGCAACTGAGCCTCGGGATGAAAATCGCCTCTTTCCTGGGTGCCATTGGATTGGCGGCCAGCGTCTTTTTTCTTTTCTATCAATTCTGGGGAAGGTTTTCGACCGGCATGCAGGTTTCGATATTGATGACAGCCCCCATAGCCGGTTTGGCAGCCACCATGTACGCCGCCAACCGGGAAAAGACCGGCTACTTTTCAAAACTTTTGGGGCTGGTTAGTTTTGCCTGTTTTGTTTTGAATCTTACCATGCTGGGGCAGATTTTCAACATTACGCCTTCACCGAACGCTTTTTTGGTATGGGCGCTTTTTGCATTTCTACTGGCGTATGCCTCCGACGCGCGCCTGCTGCTTGCCGCGGGTATTATCAGTATGGCCGCTTTTCTATCAGCCCAGACTGGAACCTGGAACGGGTGCTACTGGATTCACTTCGGAGAACGCCCGGAAAATTTTTTCCCGGCAGCGTTGATACTGTTCATGGTCCCGGTGTTACCGCACCATAAATTTTCCGGTTTCGCTTCAATTTACCACGTTTTCGCCATGCTTTTGTTTTTTATTCCGGTCTTGGTTCTTTCCAATTGGGGCCGGGTCAGTTACCTGGATTTTTCGGCGGAATCCATTGAAATAATCTACCAGATTGTCGGTTTTCTTTTCAGTGCCGCCGCCATCTGGCTCGGCATCAGAAAAAATCGTCCGGAAGTGGTCAATACCGGGAATGTTTTTTTTACCATTTTTCTGTATACCAAATTTTACGACTGGTGGTGGGAGTGGATGCCGAAGTACCTTTTCTTTCTGGTCATCGGTTTGTCGGCGATATTGATACTGCTGGTATTCAAAAGGCTGCGAAGATCCGTTCCTAAAAATGTGCAGGAGGTGCCCGCATGAAAATCCAAATCTCTTCCCGCGCACTGTTCGCCCTTGGTTTGGTGCTGCTGGTGGCGACCAATATTATCGTCCTTTCAGGGGTCGCCGCCAATCGCGCGGGAGAACCGGAGGCACGCATAACCCTTACCGAACGAGAGCTGCAGAAACCCTACTGGGATAGTGAAGAAAACAGCGGCCTTACGCTTAGACTCGTCTGGCGGATCCTGGGGGATGTTGAAGGTTCCGAAAATTATTATTGGGGATCCCCGAGCTGGTTTAATGCGGATAAGTTACGGACGCTGGGGTTTACCATAGACCAAAACCGCCATTGGGATGACTATCCAAATTTATCCAAGCAACCGGTTCCCAAAGAAGTCTTTATCGTGCTGGAAAACAACGGCGAACGCCATCGCGAAGCTGTTCGGAGAGAGAAAATGGCGTTGGAAAAAGAGGAGGCGCTGCTCCAATCAAACACGAACGACAAAACGCTGCGGGAAAACGTTGAAATCGCCAAAAAGGTGTTAGAAAGCGAGCGTATCGTTAACTCCCGGTTCTTTGCCATCGATGCGGGTCTTGATGCACGCATATTACGGGAAAAATATGGGGATCGGACACGGTTTATCATTGCCAAAGGGCTGGTGAAGCCGAACTACCCATATAACCGCAAAGAAAAAGAAGTGTTTGGGTATATCACGGAACTGAGTGTGGACAGCATTAATGTGCCCCTTGAATACCGCAAGATGTTTGACGGTATTCCGGAAAAGGAGCAAGATAGGAGGGATGAATTCGAGCCTCCCCGATATGAAGTGGAACTGGCCTACGGCAGCCGCTTTGAGCCGTGGATTTTGTCGGTTCGTCCCTTAGCTACAACAACGTCGGGAAACAGCAGATCAGCGGAGCCCGGTCGACCGGCAAAATAACCACGCCTGAAACGTGGGATTTTCGTTTTACCGCCGGTTGTCGGATATCAGTCGGAACCGGGTAACAGCATTTATCTGATTGTAAAATCATGTTCAAAATGAGCCGGATCAGCAGTTTCGATCCCGAAGCGGTGCTTGACAACCATGCCCTGTTTCATTAACATTCGGCCCGTCCAACCAATAGATATTTCCGAAAATACAGCAGTAGATACCAAGCAGAGGATACATCATGGAACTGAACACCTTGACAGCCGTGTCTCCGGTGGATGGACGCTACCACAGAGCGACCGAAGCGCTGGGAGAATATTTTTCCGAAGGCGCCCTGATCCGATACCGGGTGATGGTGGAGGTCGAATACTTTATCGCCCTCTGTGAACTGCCCCTGCCGCAGTTGGTTGATTTTAATTCAGCACTCTTTGAGCCCATACGGGATCTTTAT
>CAZKYZ010000091.1:0-4099 GCA_964557055.1 uncultured Desulfobacterales bacterium | reverse complement strand
TCCTTATCGATGATAGACCGCATAAGCTCGTCAGGATCTTTATCGTATTTTTTCGGAAACGGACGCCCGCAAGGTGAAAGAAACCGAAAAAGTCACCAATCACGATGTTAAAGCCGTGGAATACTTTGTGAAGGATTGTTTCGATGTCCTCGGCATCAGCGCATACAAAGAATTTGTTCATTTCGGACTCACCTCCCAGGACATCAACAACACGGCGGTTCCCCGCTCCCTCAAAGACGCCTGGAATGCGGTGATGATGCCAATGTTGACCGAAACCACGGCAAAACTGACGGAAATGGCCCAAGAATGGCGCGAAATCCCCATGCTGGCAAGGACACACGGTCAGCCCGCATCCCCCACCGGAGTGGGCAAGGAACTATACGTTTTTGTCGACCGGCTGGGAAAACAACTGGCGCTGCTTCGGCAGATTCCGTTTTCGGCCAAATTCGGCGGTGCCACCGGAAATTTCAACGCACACCACCTGGCTTATCCGAACGTTGACTGGATTGCCTTCGGGAACCGGCTGGTGAACGATGTGCTTGGCCTGGAACGGTCCCGAGTGACAACCCAGATCGAACATTACGACAACCTGGGGGCCTTTTGCGACAACCTGAAAAGGATCAACACTATCCTTATTGATCTAACCCGGGATCTCTGGACCTACATCTCCATGAACTACTTTAAACAGAAGATCAAAAAAGGAGAGATTGGATCTTCGGCCATGCCCCACAAAGTAAATCCCATCGATTTTGAAAACGCCGAAGGGAACCTGGGCATCGCCAATGCGATACTGGAGCATCTGTCCATAAAACTGCCGATTTCCAGGCTCCAACGAGACCTTACCGATTCCACGGTAACCCGCAACATCGGCGTACCCCTGGCCCACACCCTTATCGGACTGAAATCGATCCGGCGGGGCCTGGACAATCTTCTTGTCAATGAAATCGCTATTCGGCAGGATCTTCAGAACAACTGGCCTGTTGTGGCCGAAGCAATTCAGACCATCCTGAGAAGGGAAGGGTACCCCAATCCCTACGAGGCGCTTCTGAATCTGACCCGTACAAATGAAACAGTGACAGCAGAGACCATCGCAACTTTTATCGACACCCTGGACGTTGCGGGTAAGGTAAAGGATGAACTTAAATCGATAACACCTGAAAATTATACAGGTATATATGATTTTTAAAAATCTGGGTCAGCGCTTTTTTTGAAATCCCGCCAAAACCCACCATCCGCCCCAGAAAACCACCAGCGGGGAAAAAACGATAATCAGAAAAGGCAGATAATTAGCGTTCCACGGCTTCAACCAGACGGCACAGGCCAGCGGCCAGACAACCGTGCCCATGATAGCCAGACGCATTTTTCCGGACAGGGCAGATTTCTGGGAGACACTGGAGGAATGATTGCTTTTGCGGGCGGTGATTCTCGGGATAAAGAAAACAGCCAGAACGATCAAAACCAGAACGAGAATTTCCTGTATGCCTGTCAAGGATTGCTCCGTTTTTACAATGTTGCGGTAAACCGACGAATTTCGCAGCAGTCAGCGATTTAGCATAGATTCGCCCAATGATCAAGGCAGCATGGAAACTCTCCGTCTAAAACGAATACCCGCACATTCGGTGTTGTGCCGTGGCTTCTCAAAGGAAGATGCCTCTAAACCGGAAGGTAGAGTTGTTGTATTCACAAGGGGTTGGAAGCAAAAAAGGAAAGGCGACACGTCTGTTTTTTTCTTGACAAAAGGCACTGTTTCCCGTACATAAGCGAATATGTACAACGGTATCCAACCAGACTCGGGATGTAAGCGATTTACTTTTATTTATTTTCGGTTTGCCTGGTGGTGGTGTATCAGGTGGGTTGGGTAGCCGCGTCTCGAAAACAGTAACGACGGACACGATACCCTAACCCGCTGTCTACAGAAGGACAGCGGGTTTTTTTTTGGCAATGACAACCAGAATCACTTTCAGGAGGAGACGAATGACGAAAAAAGCAATACTTCTGCCGCATGATGAAATGCCCCGTCAATGGTACAATATTCTGGCGGACATCAAAATGAACCCCCCGTTGGGACCGGATGGAAACCCGGTAACTCCCGATGCACTGGCCCCGGTGTTCCCCATGAATCTGATCGAACAGGAGGTAAGCTCGGAACGTTGGATTGACATTCCCGAGCCCGTTCTGGATGTACTCAGTATCTGGCGGCCGTCTCCTTTGATCCGGGCCACCAAACTCGAGAAAGCCCTGGGAACTCCGGCCAAAATATATGTTAAAAACGAAGGCGTGAGCCCTCCGGGAAGCCACAAGCCCAATACGGCAGTGCCGCAGGCTTACTACAACAAGGAATTCGGCATTGAAAAAATAACCACCGAGACCGGCGCCGGTCAGTGGGGCAGCGCCCTCTCGTTCGCTTGTTCGCAGTTCGGATTGGAATGCAAAGTATACATGGTGCGCATCAGTTTCGACCAAAAACCCTACCGCAAGGCCATGATGGAAACCTGGGGCGGCAAATGCGTGGCCAGTCCGAGTACCGAAACCAAAGCCGGACGAGATATCCTTGAAAAGTACCCGGACACTCCGGGCAGCCTCGGAATCGCCATTAGCGAGGCTGTGGAAGCCGCAGTGAGTGATGAATCCGGTAAAACCAGGTATTCCCTGGGAAGTGTGTTGAACCATGTCATGCTGCACCAGACGATTATTGGCCTGGAAGCAAAAAAACAGTTTGAAATGATCGGAGAATACCCGGATATCATCATCGGCTGTGCCGGCGGCGGCAGCAACTTTGCCGGTCTTGCTTTTCCGTTTGTCTATGATAAAATAAATGGAAGAGAAATCGAAATCTACCCGGTTGAACCGGCTGCCTGCCCCACTTTGACGCGGGCTCCTTTTGTTTACGATCACGGCGATTCCGCGGGGTATACGCCCCTTTTGCCCATGTATAGCCTGGGGCACAATTTCATGCCGGCTCCCATCCATGCAGGCGGGTTGCGATATCATGGAATGGCCCCCACGGTCAGTCAACTGGCCAACGAGGGCATCATCACGCCCAGAGCCGTCACGCAGCTTGATTCGTATGCCGCCGGGATTTTGTGGGCCAGAACAGAGGGCACCATACCGGCTCCGGAAACCTGCCACGCCATTGCGGCTGTTATTGAAGAAGCCCAAAAGGCCAAAGAAGAGGGCAAGGAAAAAGTAATCGTCGCCAATTTCAGCGGACACGGCCTGCTTGACCTGGGGGCTTATGAAAAATATTTATCCAATGAGCTGGAAAATTTCGTCCTCAGTGAAGATGAAATCAATTCCGCCATGGATATTTTTAAGAATTATCCGAAACCGGCCAACCTCAAAAGCCGGTAGAAGGCCGTATAAAAAGCTATCGCTGCATAAACAGCATAGCGAAATGTTTTCAATTGACGCCAACTGTGGTACAAGACGTATAGCTGTTCCGGATCGGGGAGCCATGGCGCCCCGATCCGGACATTCGCGCGCAACGGCAAACCGGTTGGCGTCGAAATTGATTAACCGGGAATATCGGCCGGCCGGCCGGATACCATGAACGAAAACGGAGGGTGAAATGAATTTTAATTCGGTTGAGGAAATTCTCGACTTCGCCATTGCTGCTGAAAAGGAAGCCGTGGCGTTTTATGAAGATCTCAGCAGGCAGGAAACCTTTTCCGGGGCACAGCAGACATTTCGGGAATTCGCCAAAGAGGAGCGCAAACACGAACAGATGCTGACCGACTTCAAGAATGACAGCAAACAGCTTAGCGCGTACAGCTACAAGTGGATTCCGGACATGAAGCGCAGCAATTACCTGGTGGATATGACCTATGAGAAAGGGATGTCTTACGTGGACATTCTGCGCCTGGCCATGAAACGTGAGGAAAAGGCCCTTCTGTTGTACAACGAGCTGGCCGCCAAAGCGGACAATGACGCGTTTATCGGTCTTTTCAAGGTACTGTCCCAGGAAGAAGCCAAGCACAAGCGTTTTTTTGAGACAACCTATGACGACTATATGGCCGAGCAGGGGGATTGAGCCGCTGTTTTGTCGGGATCGGATCGACATGAATGCTGACATGGAAAAACTTGAAAGAAGATGCCCCAG
>CAZKYZ010000090.1:0-11472 GCA_964557055.1 uncultured Desulfobacterales bacterium | reverse complement strand
TATACAAAAAAATGACAATTCCATTGATTGACAAATGAGTCCGGAAAAAAGGAATTTTCAGCTGATCTGGGGAGGAGCCCTCGTCTTGGCCGGTTTTGGCGTGTTTTATCGAATCCCCCAGGTGGTGCCCCAGATTGAAACCATAGACTATTTCAAATCCAGTATTTGGTTCATCCGGATCTGTTTTTACCTGTTGGGTGCTCTGTTGGTCTATGGTGGCGGGCGGAAACTGTTTACTTATTATCCGAAACCGGGCGATGAATAACCAGCAAAAAAGCGGGTTGGTTTTTTTTAAACTTCGGAAAACACAGAAATAGTTGCCATAGGATGTCCGATTGTCTGATGATCGGGATTCAAGGCAGCGGAGCGTGTTGGCGAATCATTTAAAGGCAACCATTGAGGATATAAAGATGCCGGTAACAACAGCGAAAATACCTCTTATTTCAAATGGCTCCGACAAGGATGTCCAGCACCTTAAATCAGAGGTGGAATACCGTACCAAACTCCAGGAAATATGCAATAAAATATATGCTGCCGCCAATCTCGATGAGATTCTTATTGACCTGAAAGACGAGATCACGAAGCTTTTTGTAGCAGAGCGCATTACGATTTATGTGGTCGATGGAAAAAAACGTGAACTGGTATCTCGGTTCAAATCGGGAATTGAGATTTCTGAAATAAGAATACCCGTCAATAACAATAGTATTGCCGGCAGTTCGGCCAACAAGCAGAAACTCATCAATATAAAAGATGTATATGATGAAAATGAACTCAAATCGATTGATCAAGATCTCAAGTTTGATAAAAGCTGGGACCAGAAAACGGGGTATACCACCAAGCAGGTTCTTGTTTACCCGATCATCTTTAAGAAATTCATGCTCGGTGCCATCCAGTTGATCAACCGAACTACGGGAACTTCCTTTATCCAGATTGATGAGTGGGCGGTGGAGGAACTGGCCAAGATTCTGGGAATCGCCCTTTACAACCAGAAGAAAATGGCGGCCAAATCGAAACCGAGCAAGTTTGACTACCTTCTGGAACACCATATCCTGTCGCAGAAAGAATTGCAGCAAGCGATCTCCTCGGCACGCAGCAGCAAAGAATCGATCGAGCAGATTCTAATGAAGGAAATGAAGGTTTCGAAAAAGGACATCGGGAAATCGCTCGGCCAATTTTACAAGGTTCCCTATACGGAATTCAACAATCATGCGCCGATTCCCGGGGAACTTCTGGCAGGACTGAAGGTTCCCTTTATGCGCCAAAACATATGGGTGCCCATGCGCAGGGAGGAAAACAAAATACTGATCGCCGTTGACGATCCCCATGACCTTCAGAAAATCGATATGTTGAAGCAGCTGTTTGCCGGTCGGCCGCTAACCTTTACGGTTTGTCTTCGGGAAGATATTCTGGAATATATCAAGCTCTTTACCCAGGATGAAAAAGAACTGGCATCCATGGATGAAATCCTGTCGCAGCTCCGGGATGAAGACAGTGCGGTCGAAGAAGCAGAATCTGGCGTGGGCGATGAAGACAGTGCGGTGGTGCAGCTCGTAAACAAGATCATCCTGGACGCCAATGCCAGAGGTGCTTCTGATATCCACATTGAACCTTACCCGGGTAAAGCGAACACGCAGGTGCGCATCCGGATCGATGGATCCTGTTCAATATATCAGACAATTCCTTTTGCTTACAAGAACGCCGTTGTCTCCCGCATTAAAATCATGGCTGACCTGGATATTGCGGAACGGCGCAAACCCCAGGACGGCAAAATCAAGTTCAAAAAATACGGCGGCAAGGATATCGAACTCCGCGTTGCCACCGTACCCACTCAAGGGGGACTGGAAGATATCGTTATGCGTATCCTGGCTGCGGGAGAACCGATTCCGCTGGAAAAGCTCGGTTTGAAACAGCTCAATCAGGAAAACTTTATCAGCGTGATCACACAGCCATACGGTATTATATTTGTATGCGGGCCCACCGGTTCCGGTAAAACCACAACACTTCACTCCGCCCTGGGGTACATCAACAAAGTCGAAACGAAGATCTGGACGGCAGAGGATCCGGTTGAAATCACGCAGAAAGGCCTGCGGCAGGTACAGGTCAAACCCAAAATCGGGTTCGATTTCGCTGCCGCCATGCGGGCATTCCTGAGGGCCGACCCGGATGTAATCATGGTCGGTGAGATGCGCGACAAGGAGACCACATCCATCGGCATTGAGGCTTCCCTTACCGGGCATCTCGTCTTTTCGACCCTGCATACCAATTCGGCTCCCGAAAGCATCACCCGGCTCCTGGACATGGGCATGGATCCATTCAATTTTGCCGATGCCATCCTCGCCATTCTGGCCCAACGTCTTGTGAGAACCCTATGCAAGAACTGCAAGGAGGAATACCATCCCTCCGAGCAGGAATATAAAGAACTGCTGCGGGAATACGGCAATGCTGAAGAGTTCATGAAGCAGGTCAATATTTCGTACTCGGACGGCCTTATGCTGTGTCGGGCCAATGGCTGCGATCGTTGCAACAACACCGGGTATGCCGGCCGGATGGGGATTCACGAACTGCTGATGGGATCAGATGAAATGAAGAAACTGATCCAGGAGAAAGCCAAAATGGAAGATATCCGCGCGCAGGCCTTAAAAGACGGGATGACCACCCTGAAGCAGGATGGTATCGCCAAAATATTCGATGGTGCCTGTGATTTGATGCAGGTGCGCAAGGTCTGTATCAAGTAGGACCCGACCCATTCGACCTTCTGTAACGCTGTTTTTAGTCGAGAATCGTAACTTTTCCTTTGATACGATCCAGATTGAGTTCCCCGGTTCCCGCCGCGTTAATCAAAACGCTACCGGAGACATCGCTGATATCGATATCGCCGGAATCGTCCGTTACGGTGACGCTGCCGGCAACATGCAGGATTGTCAATATTCCGGAACCATCGGTGATCATGACGTCTCCTTTGATGGTGTCAATGCTTATGGATCCGGAGCCGTCTTTTACCACAACAGGCCCCCGGCAGTCTGTGACCTCGATGCTGCCCGAACCGTCATCAATCACTACCGGTCCAACAACATCTGAGAGAACGATTTCCCCGGAATCGTCATGGATTTCAACATTGCCTTGAATATTACGAATTTGAATGGATCCGGACCCATCGGTAACGACCACATCGGTTTTTAACGGTATCTCCATTGACAGATTGATTCTTGTTTCGATTGTGGAGTGCGCCTGCTGTTTGACCACGCTGGTAATAACCGCCGTATTGCCCTGCTGTGTCAACTCCAGATGAATATTGTCGCGAATAAATGATGGCAGGTCTTTGGGATTCATATTTTCCGTTTCGATTTCAGCAACGATTCGGATTGAATCAATATCCGGAATACCCGTTATCTCCAATATTCCGGCCCCACAGTTTACGGTAACGATGTCGATGGCGCCGGCGGGCTGATCAAAATAAACGGTTTCCGTCAGCGTCCCAGCCATCGCTAAGACAGGTAAAAAAGAAAGAATCAAGGCGGCTGTCCAACGCATGCGGTTTCCTCACGTATCGGAAATGGGAAGTAGATCCTGCCTTCTTTTCAATTCAGCTGACAGGTGAATTGCCGAATGGAAAAGAATTGCAGCTTGCTGATGGGGTACGAATGATACTATAGCGGATGAGGAAACGGCGCGTCAAATCGAAAATGCAATTTTGGCTGAAAAGCGGGTTGCATTTGCCGGCGCATGCCATCCGGTTCACACCCTGCAATATATAGAACTACCAATTAATTTGCATCTGATGCTGTCATTCACGCTTTAAGAATTGCTGAAACCTTTCCAGTTGATCACGGTAGTAGCCTTCATTTCCGGCTGCTGCTGCAAGTGCCAGTTTTGCTGTATCGATGGCTTCACGGTACATGCCGTTGGCATGATAGCACTCTGCCAGTGTGTCCAGAATATGAGCGGCCGACTCCAGTTCGGCGGCACGGGCGGCCAGCTCAAGGGCCCGTAAAGGGTTATGAACGGTTTCATCCCGGGAAGTGGCATACAACCAGGCCAGGTTGTTGAGGGCCGTCGCATTGACCGGATCCAGTTGAATGGTTTCTTCATAAGCTGCCGCTGAAGCGCGGTCGTCTCCGGCGATCCGAAGCACTTCGGCAAGCAGGTAACGTAGTGAAGAATCATGGGGGTGACGGGCGATTTCATCATTGACGATCCGCAGGACAGCCTGTGGATCGTGCCGGATGATTTTTTCCTGATAATCCTGATTAAAACGTTGCCGGATTTCACCCGGATTGATGAGATAGCCGATGAAGGCGGCAGTCAGAATGCCGATCACATATATTGTGACACTGCGTCGAATTTTATGGTTGTGTCGTTGAATCCAGGTGCGGTCCCGTTCGCACTGCAGCAAATATCCGACGCGTTCGCGAATGCTGTAGTGATGCCAGTTGGGTTTATCGGAAGGCTCTCCGCTGCTAAAGGCTATTTTTTGAAATGTCGATATCAGCGGAGTCGCGCTGTCGAAGAGCTCGTAAACGTAAATATCGGCCTGCCGTTCGAAATTGCGCATGAAATATCCGAAAACAAAACGGAAATAGGCGACGAAAACCAGAGCCATAAAGAGGCCCTGAAACCCGGAATAGACGGTGCCCTGATAGGGGCCTGCACGCAGCAGAAGCGCAAATATTGCTTCCGAAGTAAACAGCCACCCGAAGAGCAGATCCAAGAAGGTAAACAGAACCACCATGAAACCGATAAAAAAGAACAGGTAGAACACCAGATGAAGTTTTTTGATATGGCCGATTTCGTGGGCGATAACCGTTTCCAGTTCATCCGGAGCAAGATTGTCCAGCAGTGATCCGGTTACAAGGATGTAACGAAAGTTTTTGACCAGCCCCATCACCCCGGCAGTCATCATACGACCGCCAAAAATGGGCCAATACAGAATATCCCGGTAGCCCATACCGGCGCGGCGGCAAAGTTTTTCAATACTGGCCCGATAAGGACCTTCCTCCAGGGGTCGGCAGCCCCACAGTTTCTGGATCATGAGGGGGGCAAACAGGGCCAGAATAAACAGAAATAACAGAAAAAAAACCAGATTGCCTTTGTCGGTGGCCAACATTTGCTTCACATTTTCAAACGGCAGGATAGCGATCAGATCGGTGACCAGGGACAGGATCAGCCAGGGAAGGATTACCGGAACAGCGAATGAGATGTTGGAAACCACATAGGCCCGGCGGTCGATACCGGAACGATGAACGAACCGGTGGACAGGGAATGCAAAAAACCAGACCACCGCCATATATCCGATAAAAAGGCTGAAAAACAGCAGGGCCTGAAGCGTCGGCAGGGTTTTAAAAAGCCAACACCCACGGAAAAGGGAAGTCATGTCCATACCGTAGATATTGCCGGTGAACAGAACCAGGGCCATAGCGGACATGCGGACAAGCATATTGCCAAAAACCTGATCCGGGTTTTTCAGAAAAGATCCGCCGGCAACTTTTTGGGCCAGCCCCAAAAACACAGACCGGACAATCAGGATAAATGCAACCAGGAAAGATAAAAACAGAAGGATGGTTTCAGCAGGTAGAAAACTGATTTTCTCCGGTGGCTGGTAAATTGAGTAGACCAGCAGGGCGACAATGAAATAGATAAAATTGGTAAACATGATGAGTGGGAGCTATCCAGGCCGGTGTTTAGATTTGTAATAGCGCTCTTTTTCGCTGTAAATGCAGCCACAGTATTGCTGCCGGTACATGTTGAGCCGTTTCGATTCGACGATTCCCTCTTTCCAGCCCTTGCGGAAATCGTGATAGTGAAACGGAATGCCGGCCGATTTACCCACAGCTTCTCCGGTAGCGGCAATGCGTTCATGATTTTGGAACTTGCTGTACAGCAGGGTGGTGGAAAAACAATCGAACTTTCCCTTTTTGGCCACCATAGCCGCCGCCGTGAGGCGTTCATGGTAGCACACGGCGCAGCGGTTGGATTCCCGGAAAGCCATTTTGCGGATAAATGCCTCCAGTTCATAACCGGTCTGGTAGATCACCTGCAACCCCTCCTGCCCGGCATAATGCGCCAGTGTTTCCTGACGTTTTTGGCATTCCGTGTATGGGTGAATATTGTGCCGATAGAAAAAACCGATCACCGCCATATTTTCATTACGCAGGGTCTTAACAGGGTAAATGGAACAAGGGGCGCAGCATATGTGCAGGAGGATTTTCATAAACGACTCCCGAAAATTGCGGTCCCAATCCTGACAATGGTAGCACCTTCCTCGATCGCCGCCTCGAAATCACCGGTCATTCCCATGGACAGTTCCTTTGCGGCGATTCCGGGAATTGCCAGCCCGTTTATCTTCACGGCCAATTCCCGCAGCGCTTTAAAAAAAGGGCGCACCCTGTCGGGATTGTTGTAGAAAGGCGGGATGGTCATCAGTCCTTTTACCCGGATGTTTTTCAGCACGGAAACATCTTTTGCCAGGCGGATGGCCGCTTCTTCCGGGATACCGGATTTGGAGGTTTCTTTGCCGATATTTACCTGGAGGAGGATGTCCTGAATTTTACCGGTTCGGGATGCCTGTTTATCGATTTCCCGGGCCAGTTTCAGAGAATCGACACTATGGATCAGGTCGAAAAGACGGACAGCGTATTTGGCCTTGTTGGACTGCAGATGGCCGATAAAGTGCCAGGAAGCGTCCAGGTCGGCAAGCGCCTCGATCTTTTGACTTCCTTCCTGGATGTAATTTTCGCCAAAGACATGACATCCGGCGGAAAAAGCTTCTCTGACGGCTTCGGCTGATTTGGTTTTGCTGACAGCCAGCAGTTTTACGGTGTCCGGATTGCGACGGCAGGATTCGGCGGCCATACGGATACGTTGTTTGATTTTTTCGACGCTGTTGGCTGTTTCAGGCATGGTTCTTTTTCCACTTTCCCTGCAGGGAACTTCCGTTTTGAAAACCGAGAACGTTTTCCTGGCGGAGGCATTCGATGACCTCGCAGACGGGAAGCCCGACGACATTGGTGTAGGAGCCGCTGATAGCGCGCACCAGAAAAGAGCCCAGCCCCTGGATCGCATAAGCGCCGGCCTTATCAAACGGCTCACGGGTGCGGATATACCATTCGATTTCTTCATCCGCCAATTCTTTGAAGTGGACATCCGTAGTGACGATATCAGCAATCCGTTTTTTCCTGGATTGGTTACAGATGTAAAAACCGGTGAGGACTTGGTGGGTCCGTCCGCTCAGCTGTCGCAGCATGCTACGGGCTCCCGATGTCGATTCGGGTTTTCCGAGTACCTGATTGCCGATCAGCACAATCGTATCGGCGCCAATCACCCAGCAGGCGGGATGCTGGGTCGCGATTTCAGCGGCCTTGGCCTCCGCCAGCGTTCTCACCAGCGTCCCTGGATCCAGCTCCGTTATGGACGATTCATCGAACCGGCTCGGGATTACCTGGAAATCAAGACCGGCCTGCTTCAGCAGCCAAGACCTTCTGGGAGAGGCCGATGCAAGGATAAGGGGCTGTTTTTCAATTTCTGTCTTCATGGCGCCTCATTACCAGAAGCGCATGTTTTTGACAAGGTGTATACACCTGCATGGTTGTCTGATAAGGGAACATCTGGTATCCATAGCCTGTGGTATCGAAACTTCAAAAGAGAGGATCTCACAAACAGGGTTTGCCATGATAACAAAAAACAGCATGGTTTTGACCGGAATGCCGGCGGCCGGTAAAAGTACCATTGGTGTCCTGCTGGCCAAATGTCTAGGCCTGGCGTTCAGCGATACGGATATCATCATTCAGACGGGAGAGAAGCAGCGCCTGCACCAGATTATTGTGGAAAGGGGCGCGGCTGCGTTTCGCAAGCTGGAGGAGAAAGCTGTTCTGGCGCTGGATCTGCACGGTTACGTGATTGCCACCGGCGGCAGTGTTATATACAGCCCATCCGCCATGGAACACCTGTCGAAAAACGGCAGAATTGTTTTTCTGGACGTCCCCCTGAAAGAGCTCGAACGGCGATTGGGCGATATCGATGCGCGCGGTGTGCTGCGGGCGCCCGGGCAAACCGTGCCGGATCTGTATGCCGAAAGGCTGCCACTGTATCAAAAATGGGCGGATATTAAAATCCGTTGCGGGCGAAGATCAATGGATGATATCGTCAAAGCCATCCTGTCGAAAATATAGCCGGAAAGGATATGGATGAGTACGGATATCTGGATTGTAACCGTAATCGTAAGCATGGCTTTACTGCTTTTAATTACGGAGAAAATACCTGTTGGACGAACGGCCATCGGAATAATGGTGCTGCTTGCCCTCAGCGGCGTGCTGACCCCGGAAGAAGCCGCTTCCGGGTTTGCAAACCCGGCCCTGATTACGGTGGCTGCCATGTTCATGCTCAGCCGGGGGATGATCCGGACCGGTTCGGTTGCCTATATTGCCGGGAAAGTTCTGCTGTTGTCCCGGGGCAATCGAAAGGCCGCCATCGGTATCGTCCTTCTTCTGGCTGCTGCTGCATCGGCTTTTATCAACAACACGCCGGTGGTCGTCCTTTTCATTCCGCTGATTTTAAGCATGAGTTGTGACTACGAATTCAGCCCTTCCAAGGTGTTGATACCGTTATCGTATGTTAGCATTCTGGCGGGTACCTGCACATTGATCGGCACATCCACCAACATAATCGTTAGTGATCTCAGCGCCCTTCGCGGGTATGGTGCCATCGGCATGTTCGAGCTGGCCGGGTTGGGGATCCCCATCGCTATTCTCGGTCTTTTTTTCCTGATGGTTGCGGCCCCGCGCCTGCTGCCGGAACATGTTTCACCGGTATGTGAAATGAAAAACGGGCCGGACCGTCGATATATGGCCGAACTGGTGGTCAGTTCCGGAAGTTCCCTGATCGGTCAGGAACTGGGAAAAGCATTCATCCCTAAATATCCCAGCCTGAAAACCATTGAGGTGATCCGCAACTCGACGATTATTATCCCTACCTCGGATCCGATAGCTATTACGGACAACGATATTCTTTTGGTAAAAGGATCTGCCGACGACCTGATGGCTATACTACAGGACGAAGTGGTTGAACTGGCCCATGCAGAGGAGGGGATCCGCTTTGAAGCGGGAGACGAGGATGACCTGATCGTGGAATTGCTCGTGCCCCCCCAGTCATCCCTCATCGGGTCCCTCCTTGAACCGCCCGGGCTTCAGGGGGATCCGGATATTCACATCATCGCCATCAAAAGCCGTGGAATCCACTACATGGAGCAAAAAATAGAGAAACTGAGGCTGCGGGTGGGGGATACTATTCTGGCGCGGATTTCCGCGAAAAAGCTGGACAATGTGCGCAACCGCAATGACCTGATCATCGTTGAAGATGTCCACCACGCCATTATCGACAAGGCCAGGGCCGGAAGGGCGCTGTTGATTTTCGCCGCCGTTGTTGTTGCGGCCACTACTGGAGTTGCCAATATCATGGTATGCGCCCTTACCGGTGTTTTCCTGATGGCCATGAGTGGCTGCATGCGATTGCGGGACGCCTACCGGTCGCTGGAGCCGGATGTACTTCTTCTGATTGTCGGGACGATTGCCCTGGGTACCGCCATGGAAAAAACCGGTGCCAGTGAATGGTATGCCGGCCGATTTTTGGGACTATTCAGCGGTGCTGGGCCGGGATTGATTCTGGCTGCGTTTATTATACTCACCAGTATCAGCACGCAGGTGCTCAGCAACAACGCAACAGCGGTATTGCTGATGCCTATCGCTATTTCAACTGCGCTGGCACTGGGTGTCAATCCAAAGTCGTTTATCATGGGGGTCTGTTTCGGTGCCAGCGCCTGTTTTGCAACTCCCATCGGTTACCAGACAAATTTGCTGGTCTACGGCCCCGGCGGTTATCGTTTCAGTGACTATCTCAAGCTCGGAATTCCATTGAATGTAATTGTCGTGGCAATGGCGTCTGTTTTTGTACCTGTCATCTGGCCGTTTTGAATGAAGCCGTTTCACGGGACGATTGATGGTTGATCTGCCGGTGCCAAACAAATCGCAAGTCGGGGATCGAACCGAGGCGCAGGCTGACGATGCCGGGGACAAGGAGCGTAATACGGTGAAAGCGTATTCCATAGATCACGGTTATATTCCCGGTCTGATCGGCCGGATTGTAGACCTTCATGCCGTCTATTATCAGAGGGAATGGGGCTTCGGCCTTTTTTTTGAAGCAAAGGTTGCCAAGGAACTGGCTGCTTTCATGGAACACTATGACGACAATCGGGATTGTATCTGGCATGTTTGCGATTCAGATGGTTTTCAGGGCGTTATCGCTATTGACGGAACCCACGCCGAAGAAAAGGGTGCTCACCTGCGCTGGTTTGTTGTTGCCGATACCTTTCGCGGAAAGGGCCTTGGAAACCGATTGATGGCCAAAGCGCTACGGTTCTGCAGGCAGCGCCGGTACCCCGGTATCTACCTGTGGACTTTTGCGGGGTTGGATGCCGCACGGCACCTGTATGAAAAGCATACCTTTGAACTGGCAGAAGAACGCATCGGCAGCATGTGGGGTTCCAGGGTGGTTGAACAACGCTTTGTCGCCCATCTGTAAGAAAAGCCGTGCAAGACCGGATTTTTGTTTTCATCCGGCCTGGTTCAAAGGCCCCATCCCGACCCTGCTGTTTGTTTACAACCATCTCGGACTGTGGTATGAGAAATGCCTGCAACGGCGAAAATCGCCAACCATCTTTTCAGTATCGCTAAAACAGTTTTCATCCATAACGCAGCAAACAAGGAGAGTGATATGAGAACCCGATTGGTCCATTCCATTTTAATCTTTTTTTGCCTCATTGCCCTTTGTGCCTGTGGCGGCGGGTCAACCAAACAGAGAAAAGCAGCCGAACCTGCCGCTCCGGCGTTTACGATAGATCGTGCCTACCATGAGATCATTGTTGCCGATGTCGAGCTGGCCCTGGCATTGCGCGGTAACTACCCCCTCGTTGCCGGTCAGCTTGAAGACGCACTGTTATCGCAGTTACGGTCAAAAAGTTTTTTTACCAAAGTTGGCAAGGAAAGGGATGTGCCCGTCACCGGGGATACGTTGATTGTCGATGTCAATATTACCGATATGCGGGTTGTCAGCGGTGCCGCCCGGTTTTGGGGCGGGGCCATGGCTGGCAGTTCCTACATCAATGTCGTTATTGAACTGAAAGATGCGGTATCCGGTAAGGTGATTCATCGGAAGGATATGTCCAGCGCCAACAATGCATTTGGTGCTGCCTGGACGGGCGGTTCAACAGACAAAACCCTGCCGTCGGACATGGGACGGATATCCGCCGAATATGTTGTTTCGGTTATACCCAAACAATAGACCCTATCGGTTTTTCCAACATGCGGCCTCGTGAACAATTACGTTACCGACATTGTTCGCGAGTCCGCTTGCTTATTGCCTTGTCCTCAAGCCCCCCTGTTTGACAATATCGATAAAAATGATTACCTACTTTAGGTAAGTAAT
>CAZKYZ010000089.1:0-11486 GCA_964557055.1 uncultured Desulfobacterales bacterium | reverse complement strand
AACGAACGCCCAACGCAGATATTGGGCTAAAAGACTTTTTTGAGATAGCTTCTAGCATAAATCGAACTCGATAGGATCCGACGCTGCCATGAAAATTCTCCTGGTTCAGACCAGCTACCTGGGGGATACCATACTGTCGACCCCCTTGATTGCAGCCTTAAAATCGCTCTACGCCGAGGCTGATCTGTGGATGATGACGACCCCCGTTTCGGCCGCTCTCGTCAGCCGCGATCCGCTCTTGAAAGGTGTCATACCGTTCGACAAGCGCGGAAGGGACGGAGGCTTTGTCGGGTTATTGAACCTGGCTGCCCGACTGCGCAAAATGGAGTTTGACCGGGTCTATTCCCTGCACCGTTCCTGGCGGACTGCATTTCTTCTCTACCTGAGCCGCATCCCCTTTCGGACAGGTTTCCGGAACGCCCGCTTTTCTTTTGTTTACCATCGACATCTGGAAAGAAACCCATCTGATCATGACGTCATCCGAAACCTTTCCCTCCTTTCCGAAGAGGCACCGATAGCGGATCTCGATTCATCCCTGCGCCTTTTCGCACCGGAATTTTCGGATCTTTCCGATGAGGTCCGCCGATCCATCCCGCAGGGAAAACCATATGCGGTAATCGTCCCGGGCAGTGCCTGGGTCACAAAGATGTGGGATTCCAAGGGCTATCATCAGGTGACAGCTTTTCTGTTGAACCACGGCATCCGGGTCGTTCTGCTGGGCTCCGCCAATGAAAAACATATCAGCGCAGCGGTTGCCGGTGATCTGGACGTGGTCAACCTTGCCGGCTGTACCCGTATGGACGAAACCATGCATATCATCAGGCAGTCAAAACTGGTGATCTGCAACGACAGCATGTCGCTGCATATCGCTTCGGCCTTCAAGGTGCCCAACGTGGCCATTTTTTGTGCCACTTCACCGGACTTTGGTTTCTCGCCGTGGAAAAACAAGGCCATTGTCGTTCAGCGGGAAGATCTGGCCTGCAAACCTTGCCGGCGTCACGGCAGTTCTCGATGCCCCAATGGTACCGAAGCCTGCACAAAGGGATTGTCCTATACCGAGGTGATCAGAGCTGTTAAGGAGCTCATCGATATCCCATGAACCAGACAGCGACGAAACAATTTGGGAATTATCGCTTTGGAATGGCGGTAAAGTTATCGGAAAACCATCTTGTGCAGCTGATCGCGTTGTTCGAAGAAAATGGAGACAGATCGGCATCCGTGCTGGAAGGCCGCACGGGTGTCCGTTTCAAGCACCTTGCGGGTATCGGCCCGGTAGCCGTGAAGTCCTTTTTCCGGGGTGGCCTCGCCAGCCGATTCGTGAAAAAATCATACCTGAATATCGGTAAAACCAGGGGACAGAGAGAATTCGAAACCCTTCTCATGCTCCGTTCCATTGGTTTTCAGGTGCCTGAACCAATCGCCTGGGCCGACACCGGGGGCCTGTTCTGCCGAACATGGCTGATCTCCAGAAAAATTGATGCTGCGATCAGCCTGGCTGCTCTTGCCGGTAAAGACAGGCAAACTGCCCTGAAAGCTCTGGATAGCGTTGCCGACATGATTGAAAAAATGATCACCCGCCATATCCTGCATGTCGATCTTCACCCGGGGAATATCCTGGTATCGGATACGGGCAACGTTTTTATTATTGATTTTGACCGGGCGAAGATATACAAGCGGCCACGTTCCGACCTGCATCGGCGGTATGCAAAACGCTGGCAACGGGCCGTAACAAAACACCGTCTCCCTTCCTGGATGGGAGCTGCATTTTTAAACCGTATCCGATAACGACAGACATGGCAAAAAAACAGCCATGCCGGCAGACACCCTGAATGCGAAAAAGCATGCTAAAAAACAATCCCGCCATACTGATCGTTTTAATGGGTTCGCTCGGAGATCTTGTCAGGGGGCTCTGTATCGTTACCCCCCTCAAGAACCGCTTTCCCCGGGGCCGCCTCACATGGCTGGTCGAACCGGCCTGGAAAGACCTTGTTTGCCTTCATCCGGGAATCGATTCGGTAATCGTTTTCAACAGGGCAGAACCGCTAAAAGGCCTCGTGCAGCTCCGTAAAGATTTCATCCGGAACCATTTCGATATCACCATCGATCTCCAACGGCATCTGAAAAGCGGGTTTTTCTCTTTGCTGTCCGGCGCCGGGCGACGGATCGGCTTTCACCGTTACAATGCCAAGGAATTCAACTGGGTCTTCCACAACGAACATATCGATTATTACAGCGAAACGTTACCAAAAATTCAGCACTACCTCAAATTCCTCGAAATTTTAAAGATTCCGGTTCCGGCTTCCCTGGATTTCGGATTTTCCAATTTTGATGCGGGACCGCATCTGCCGGAAATGGTTCGCGAACTGACCGGCCCTTTTGTCGCTATCGTAATGGGTTCGTCATGGGAAAATAAAAACTGGCATTTTGATGGATACAAGATGCTGGCCGAAGATATTGTCGCGCGCCGAAAACTGCCGGTAGTGCTTCTGGGCGACAAATCCAAAACAGATCAAGCCGCAGAACTGGTAAAAACGATTGATCGTAAGGAAGTGATAAACCTGACAGGACGGACAACCCTTACACAATTGCTGGCGATTCTAAAGTCCTCGGCGGCGGCAGTCGGACCGGATTCCGGGCCCGGGCACATGTCCGCGGCCGTGAATACCCCGTATGTAACCCTGTTCGGCCCAACGCCGCCGCAACGAGTGGTCCCCTACAAATGTGAAGATTTCATCGTCCAATCAGAAAAACACTGCGTACCCTGTTACAAAAAAAAGTGCGGCGCAGACGGACTTTCCTGCATGCATCAACTGAATTTTGAAAAATTGACCAAAAAACTTGATCTTGCTTTATCCTGCTCCATATAAATCTCTCTTTCACCGTGCTACCCATGAGGTATTCGCCAACAGCTTTTTCTCACTCTCCCAAATAGGTACGTAAGAAGCATGGCCTGTATCCGCGAATATATCCACCGTAACAACACCGAGATGTTCCGGTTTCTGGAAAAACTGGTGACCATTCAAAGCGGCAGCCGCCACAAGGCCGGCGTCGATCGCGTTGGTACCGTCATACAAGCGTTTTTCGGAACCCGAAGCTTTTCCTTCGAAACCATTGCGCAACAGAAACTCGGAAATCATCTGATTGTCCGCACCAAAGCGGTTGCTGCCGCGCAAAAACAGATTCTGCTGGTCGGTCACATGGATACCGTTTTTCCACAGGATACGGATTTCAACTGGTACAGGGAAAACGGGGACAAATCATTCGGCCCCGGTGTCATCGACATGAAGGGCGGTCTGGTTGCCGGCATATACGCATTGAAAGCCCTGGAGGCGTGCAACGATATCAACAACCTGCCGGTCACTTTCCTTTTTAACTCCGACGAGGAGATTGGTTCTCCCTCTTCACAAGACCTGATCATCCATGAAGCCAAGCGGTCCGCGTTTGCATTTGTTCTGGAATGCGGCGGTGTAAATGGAGAAGTGGTCACGGCGAGAAAAGGCAACCTCACCATCCAGCTGACCGTCTCCGGAAGAGCCGGGCATGCCGCTTTTGCGGGTCCGGACAAGGGCAGTGCCATAAAAGAGATGGCCTATAAAATTATTGATCTGGAAAACCTGAACGACCCCGAAAGAGGTATTTCCGCCAACGTCGGTAAGACGGAGGGCGGAATCGGTGCCAACACAGTCCCGGACGACGCTTCGGCCTGGGTGGACTTTCGTTTCACACGAATGCCGGATTGTCGGACCCTGAAAGAGCAGCTAACCGAAATTGTTCAGAAAACAACCGTTCCTGGTACCAGGGCAGCATTCAGGACAATTACCCAAAGGCCCCCAATGCCGTCCAACCCGTCAAACAGGCGTCTTTTTTTGACTGTCCGTAAAGCGGCCGAATCGTTGGGTACCCGGATTGGTGAAGAATACCGGCCGGGGGTATCGGATGCCAATCTGATCGCCCAAAAAAACATCCCGGTTATCGACGGACTCGGTCCGATGGGTGCCCGTGATCACAGCAAAGAAGAATACATGTACAAAAAAAGCCTGCCCGAAAGAGCGGGCCTGATCGCCTGCGCCATCAAAGCATGCTGGCAGGCACACTGCTCCGGGGAACCGGCCACATCGGTCGAGGATTTATGATCCTTTCCGAACCAGAATGTTTTCCAGGAATAGATACTGAAGGTCGGAACCGTAAAACATATTCAATGCGTCCTCCGGCGTACAGACAATGGGTTCCCCCCGACGATTGAGAGAGGTGTTCAGGACAACCGGTATACCCCTTCTTCTCTCCAAATGTTCGATCAGCTGGTAATACCGGGGGTTGGTTTCCCGGGTAACCACCTGGGCCCTGGCTGTTCCGTCCTCATGGACGACTTCGGGGATCTTTTTCTTCCAGGCTTCATTCACCGTAAAGGCAAAAGTCATATACGGGGCCGGGTGGTCCGTCTGTAGGATTTCGGCAGCGGCTCTATCCAGAATGCTGGGGCAGAAAGGGCGCCAACGTTCCCGATATTTGATCTGGGCATTGATTCTGTCGGCAATCCCCGGTTGACTGGGATCCCCGAGGATACTCCTGTTTCCCAAGGCTCTGGGGCCGAACTCCATCCGGCCCTGGAACCATGCCACCGGGTGCCCGGCAGCAAGCAGTTCCGCTGCCGCAGCCGGAGCGTCTTCCACGGTTTCAAACACCGGTTGCCGAGGATGCTGCAAACAGGCTTTCCGGCATGCTTCGTCTGTAAAAGCCGGCCCGAGATACACATGCTCCTGTTTTCGAATGCGGTCGCCCATTTCGTGGGCAACATAGGAGGCTGCTCCCACTGCTGTACCAGCATCACTGGCCGCCGGTTGAACGAACAGTTCTTTTACATACGGCAGATCAATGATTTTCTGGTTCAACTTGACGTTCAGGGCAACACCGCCGGCGAAACAGAGGCGGCCCGTTTCCCGCAGAATATCCCCCAGATAGGTTTCGATCAATCCCAGGGAAATATCTTCCAGCAGTTTCTGCATGGAGGCAGCATAGTCAATGTAAGGGTCATCGATTTCATCCCCTTCCCGCTTCGGGCCGAGCCACTCGATCAGTGACGGGCTGAAATAGTAGCCGACCCCTTCCTGTTTGTATCGCCGCAAACCGACGGTATTCACCAGTTTGGTGTTGACTGAAAACGTGCTGTGCGTATATTGAATCAGCCGCGAAAGGTCATGTTTGCAGGGATCCCCGTAAGGTGCCATTCCCATTACCTTAAATTCACCATCAAGCATTTCAAATCCAAGATACTGTGTAATGGCACCATACACACCGCCCAGGGAATCCGGATCGTAGAATTCCTTGATCTTATGTATCTTACCGTTTTCGGCATAACCGAACAGTGTTGTTGCATATTCCCCTTTTCCATCAATGCTCAATACAGCGGCTTTACCAGGAAACCCGGAGAGATGATAGGCACTACTGGCGTGGGCCAGATGGTGCTCCACCGGCACAAACGGAGTCCTTTTCATGTCGATACCAAGTCGCTTCATCAGATCGAGTATTGCCCTCCGGTTTCTTCGAAACAGGCGGTTTCCATTAAGCAGCACATTTAAGGCACGGTCAGGAGCATACCAGTATTTCCTGGCAAAATGCCAACGACCGGGGTTGCTGAATCCCATTGAGGCAAATGGGAAGGCGACTGCGTCGATTCTGGAGGGTGAAATGCCGGCCTGATCCAGGCAGTATCTGGCAGAATGGTAGGGCCACTTTTTTTTTGCGTGTTTTTCCCGCAAAAATCTTTCTTCTTCCACAGCCGCTACCAGCTCACCGTCAATAAACAAAGCTGCCGACGGATCGTGCGTCAAGGATCCTGACAGTCCAAGTACAATCATCGTTCCTGTCTCCTGATTTGGTATTTTTCAACAGACGATACGGCTTTGTGTATATACCGGCACAAAACCTTTTCAAACCGCGCTTTGTTCGAAAGAAATCTTACACGGACGCCCACCACATAGAGTTGCTTCTCCCAGGCGACATCCGAATAAAACTTCACATAGTCTTTTTCCGTGGTTATTAATATATCTGCGCCGGACGCTTCAAACCGCCGGTAAATATGTTCCAGGTCTTTTCGGGTGTAAGGATGATGATCCGGAAACCACATGCACCCCTGAACAAAACAGCCCAAGTTCTTGACGGTATCGTTAAAAGACGCGTTGTCGGCAATACCGGCAAAAGCAAATACTCGCTTTCCGTGTAATTCTTTTTCCCCCATTTCAGTATTCGTGGCGGAAGCAGGTTTCCGATAGATATCTGCTGGTCCTCCACTTACAAAAATATCGGCTTTGTAGTCGGTAAAAAAGACAGGCTGTGGCCCTGCAGTGACTGCGGGACCGGGAAGGATTTCTTTGGAATGTTTATCGCTTGAACGGGTCATGACAAGTATGTCTGCTCTTTGCAGCCCTTTGGGAGGCTCCCGCAGTATCCCCCTGGGAATTACATGACCATTACCCATGGGTGCGCTGTGATCGAGAAGCACGATATCCAAATCCCGTCTCAATGCCAGGTGCTGAAAGCCGTCGTCCAGTAGGATTACCTGAGGGTGGAAACGGCGGAAAGCCAGCTTTCCCGAAAGATGTCTGTTTTTTCCAACCACCACCGGTATGCCGGGAAGTTTCATGGCCAGCATATACGGTTCGTCACCGGCGTTTTTCGAATCCATGATCACCTGATGCCCATCACTGACGACACCACCCGTTTTCTCCGCTTTCCCGCCGTACCCCCTGCTGATAATCGTGGTCCTTATTCCGGATTCCTGCAGGAATTTGCCAAGAAACATGGTAAAGGGCGTCTTGCCGGTTCCACCGGCGGCAATGTTGCCAATGGAAATAACCATACACGGCAATCTGGATGACCGCAGGCGGCCGTTATGATACGACCGGTTGCGAACACAAACAGTTGATGCGTATCCTTTGGATATCGGCAAAAGCAGGGTAGCCAGGGAAAAAAATGGCCGGCGCGCCGGTCCTTTCATCACCGATTCAATTTCCGCCCTCATTCTTTTTTTTATCATCACGTTCGCTTTTGCTGTGGTTGATTATTCCGAGTTGAAAAGGATAACCATTCCTACGCAGATAAACAGAAGTTGGGGGATGGTTACAGCTAAAAGGGGATGCAACAAACCTCCATATCCCAGTGAAACGCAGAAGCCATGGGTCACCCGGAATAAAAAGGCCGTACAGATTCCCAAAACGATGCTGACGGCAATACTTCCCTTTGTATTCCCACGCAAGGCAATCCCGGAACCGATAATACACATGATAATGCATATCAGCGGAAACGTCGCTTTGTCGAACAAATCGACCCTGTAAAGAGTAGCATCATAACCTTCGAGCTCCACTTTTTGGATATACTCCCGTAGTTCAGCAAAGCCCATTTCTTCCGAACGCCTGGCCACTCGTTTGAAATCATCCGGGATAAACTCAAGTGCCATGGACTTTTCCGGATGATACTTTGTCTCATGGGCACCGCTCTCTTTTTCCCAGATCTGTTCCATAACATTTAAAAAAACCCATTGCCCTTCCTTGAATACAGCCTTCTCCGCATCAATCCGCCTCACATTCTTGAAATCATCATCAAAATAATTCAATGAAATTCCATGGATGCTTAATTTGGAAGGGTCGAAATAGCTGATATGCAGAATGGAATGATTCCCCCGGACCCAGATATCCTTCTCGACGGCCGAAATTCCCCGGTCTTTACCGGACACTTCCTCCCAAATCTGGTTACCCCTGCTGCGGACAACCGGAACAATAAATTCGGCCACAAAGAACATGAAAAGGCTCATGCTAAATCCGATAACAAGAACAGCTCTCATCAGGTAATAGACACTGACGCCGCTGCTGCGCAGAGCGACAAGCTCGTTGTTCTTGCGCATCAGCCCGAAAACAATTAATACTGCCAGCAAAACGCACACCGGCAGAAACTGAAGAATCGGTATCTTGGATAGAAACACATACAATGCCTGCCCGAAAGTGATGTCGACCTCCATGAAGTCGTCGATCTCATCGAAGAAATCAACAATGAGGTAAATCCCGATCACTGCGGTAATAATAATTCCAAAGGTTCGTAAAACCTGGGAAGCGATATATTTATCCAGTATTCTCATTGCGTCATTTTACAAAATGGCCAATAGAAGGTTTACGTTTTCTTTCGCGGCTTCCGCATCCAGCTGGTTTTTTTGGATCTTCGCAGTTTCCGGCCTGCATCAATAACTGTTTCCCACAGAACAGCCGCCCAATCGAATTGAAACCGACGTTCGTTGGCAGCTCTTACCAGCAGGTAGATCCCCAGAGAGCCCATCACAAAAGCGGGTAGCCACATACCGACAATTGGGGGATAGATACCCATTTCACCAAAAACCTGACCAATGGTCAGGAGAAGATAATACAGGATGAAACAAACCAGGCTGATTCCAATTCCATAGGATTTGGTGGAAGGCCCCGGTGTCAATCCCAGCGGGATCGCCAGGATGCCAAGCGCGAAACAGGCAAACGGCAATGAAAATTTCATGTGTATTTGGATCAAGGTATTGTAATACGACGAGTCCTTGGATGCAGCCCCTTTTTCGGCGTAAGCTATCAGTTCGGAAAGAGTCATTTCGCGCCGTTTTTTTTGTTTTAGCTTCATCTTGGAAACACGCTCTTTCATATCCAGTTTCATATCGTAATGATCGAATTGAATCAGGTTGACGGATCGTTTGTTGATGTCCACCTGGTTAATCGTACCATCGTATAATCGCAGGCGCGCGGCCATCGCTTCCTTTTCCATGAACAGCTTGCCTTTGCTCGCCACAACCGTCGTCACCAGGTTTGGGGTTCGTTGGTCCTCAATGAACACATCGACCAGTTCTTCCTTCTGCATATTGATCTCATTGATATACACCATGACACCTTCAAATTTATCATTAAATGTCCTGGCCCGCAGGGCAATGTCCAAGTTTTCAGCAGCGAGCTTGATGGTCATCGAACGGATGGCGGCAACACCCCGGGGAACACCATAAAGAGTCATCCCGGAGGCCAGCAACCAGCCAGCCAGGCAAAAAACCAAAACCGGCGGCAAAAAGCTGTATATGCTGACGCCCACGGCCTTGAGAGCCACAATCTCCCTGTCGCCGGAAAGCCGCAGGAAGGCCAGCAGGACCGCCATCATTACGGCCATGGGGATGACATATACCAAAAAGGAGGGTACCGAGAAAAGCATCAACAGAAGGATGTCGATAATACCGACATCGTAGTTGACGACAAAATTGGTCACTTTCGAAATCGTGGCCATGAGGAAAATGAATGTAAAAAATATCATACTGATACAAAACGGTATGGTCATCTCAAACAGAAGGTAGCGGTATAGAATGGATAGGAATCGGATTCTGCCGGGTTTTCGAGAGCCCCCCCACCGATCTCGAAGATCTTGCAACCCTGTCCTGCTCAGGACCGGGGATTGCGTGCCCCGCATGTCGGAAACCGTTTGATCGGCATCACCCATTTTGAGGCGGTTTTTGAATAGCTTCAGCTGTTCCATTGCCGGATTCTATTTGATGGAGTTTACAATAATCACCGTTTTTACGGATCAAATCTTCATGATCCCCCTCTTCCACAATACGCCCGCCGGAAACGACAACGATGCGGTCAGCCCGAATGATGGTAGAAAGCCGGTGGGCAATAACAAAGGTCGTGCGCCCCTTCATCAGATTTTCAAGCGCTTTTTGCACGAGTGCTTCAGATTCGGTATCCAATGAGGAAGTGGCCTCATCCAGAATCAGGATGGGCGCATCTTTCAGCAATGCCCGGGCAATACAGATACGCTGTTTTTCACCGCCGGAGAGGCGGCTTCCCAGCTCTCCGATATTGGTATCGAACTGTTGCGGGAAATTGTTGATAAAATCATAAGCATAGGCCAGCCGGGCCGCCTCTTCAATATCCTTTTTCGAAGCAGCCTGGTTGCTGTAGGCAATATTGTTACGCACGGAATCATTGAACAGGATCGGTTCCTGGGTGACAATGGCGATCTTTTTCCGCAGGTGCTCAATGTTCATTCGACGAATATCGATCCCATTGATGGAGACCACCCCTCGAGTGACATCAAAAAAGCGCGGAACCAGATTAACCAGTGTGGTCTTTCCGCCGCCGCTGGTACCCACAAGGGCCAGGATTTCGCCTGTGCCGACAGTAAGGTTGATATCCTGCAGTACCATTTCATCATCGTACCGAAAAAACACATTCTCAAGGGAAACCCGGCAATCCCCGTCGGTAAGCTCCTGCGGCTCCGGCGGCTCCCGGATCAGCGGTTCCATTTCAATAACATCAAAGATCCGATCCGTCGCTGCCAGCCCCTGCTGGATGGCATTGTTCAATTTCGTCAATTTTTTCACCGGGTCATAGAGCATGATAACAGCAGCCAGAAAGGACATGAATGTCCCCGGTGTCAGGATTCCGTTAATGACCCGCGATCCTCCAAACCAGATCATAAAAGCGATGGCCATTCCTCCCAGAAATTCCATAAACGGAGAAGAAATGGCCCGCACGCGTTCTTCCTTCATCTGCAACCGATACAGGTCATGGGATTTATCGGAAAAACGTTTCTTCTCGTATTCCTCCATGCTGAAGGCCTTTACGATTTTGTTGCCTGCAAAGGTCTCGTGCAGGAAGGCGTTCATTTCGGCCATGGCTTCCTGGCACCCGGTGCTGAATTTACGCACCCGTTTTCCGAAAGCGTATATGGGATAGAATGCTACCGGTAGAACAAAAAAGGCCACCAGGGCAAGGTCCCAGATCTGGTAAAACGTTACCCCCATTAAAGCAAAAATTGTAAAAGCATCTTTAAAGCTGCCGGAGACGATATTGTTGACCATATTGCGCACAATGGCGACATCGTAGGTGACCCGTGACATAAGCGTCCCGGTGCGTTCCTTTTGAAAAAAGGAAATGGGCATGTCCAGGATCTTGTTGTAGAGTTCGTTCCGCAGGCGACGGATAATATCAAGCCCCACAAAGGCCATCAGGTAAGTATTGCCGTAGTCAGCCAGTCCCTTGATCAGGTAGACCAATACAACAGCAATGGCGATAAAAACCATACTCCGGGCATCCTTTTTTATGAACACATCATCCAGCACCGGTTTGACAAGATAGGCCGAAAAGCCGGTGGTCGCGGAAATGACCAGCATGCAAAGCAAAGCCCCCGTCAGGTGAGTCCATTTGTCCCGGATCAGGGAAAAGACATGGCGATGTCTTTTGCGAAATTTTATTTTACCGATTTTTTTCATCCCTCAGCATCCCTATTGCAATGTTCGCAACCTTTCGAGAAGCGCCCTGCCCCTCGATTCGACATCTTACTTTCTCAAATTCACCCTGCAGCCTGTTGCGGTAAGGCTCGTTTTGCAGAATGTTGTAAACCGTACTGGCGATACGAAGCGGCGTTGCCGCTTCCTGAATGAGTTCCGGTACGATTTCCCGTCCGGCAATCAGGTT
>CAZKYZ010000088.1:8350-11523 GCA_964557055.1 uncultured Desulfobacterales bacterium | reverse complement strand
CGGACTCCAGTTCACGATACTGTTTCTTGAGGGAAGCGATCAGTCCTTTCTGTTCTTCCCGCTGGGCAGCACTGGCTTCAATGCGATGATCAAGTGCCGTCGTCTTCTCTTCCACGCGTTCCAGAATTTCAGAAATTTTTATCGTTTCCGTGGTAACGCTCTGCAGCTCCACCAGTTTGTCAATCTGTGTTTTCATTCCTTCTGCATTCATATCATCCAATCTTGGAACCATGTCATCTTGTTTGGAAGGGATCGTATTCCCGATCGAACACCTCAACGTCAACAGGTAGCTCTTTTTCCTTCATCATTATGGTTAATATTGTGGCCAGTTCTGGTACAGCCAGGTGTTCCGACTGGAAATGCCCGATGTCAATCAGCCCGATTCCCGCAGAAACTGCCGCTGTAGCGTCATGGTAACGCAAATCCCCGCTGATGTAAACCTGTGCTCCGGAGCGCATGAATTCTCCCATAAGGCTGGAACCACTCCCGGAACAGATGGCGGCATTTGAAATCAGCTTTTCCGGATCTCCGGCGATCTTGACGGTAGGGATATCCAGAGCCTGCTTGATATGATCGGCCAGGTTTCCCAGGGAAAGGGGTTCCTTCAGTCGCCCGGTTCGGCCAATGCCGTAATCCGCACCGGGATCGGATGAATCGGAAAGAATTCCAATATCCGTGAGTCCTATCTTTCTGGCAAGCATGTCGTTGATTCCCCCACTGGCGGCGTCCAGATTGGTGTGAGCGCAATAGACGGAAATACCAGCCAGGATCAAACGTTCAACAATCATGCCCAGAGGTGTACTCAAATCGATGGATTTCATCGGTGCAAAAAAAAGAGGGTGGTGCGTAATCAGCATTTCAGCACCGATATCAATGGCAAAGCGCACCGCCTCGATGGATGGGTCTAGAGCCAGGGCTATCCGTTGGACCGGCCGTTTGGCATGTCCAATCTGAAGGCCGACATTATCCCAATTTTCAGCCTGTGACAACGGAGCGATCTGTTCCATACATGCCGCAATATCACTGACCGTTACGCGCATAGCATCTCTGGTTCGATAGGCGTTTCAGCACTCCGGGAAACGAATAAAAAAGGCGTGGTTGTCACCACGCCTGCAGGTTCACGGAGAGCTTTTGTTCGGCTCTTGTCTGTTGAACAACTGTTCTTCATTTTACGAATCTATCCTGTATGATTGCCGCTTTCCCTTCTGCCTAGCGGGAAGTAGTCGGAGTGGGCCCACCTGGGATCGAACCAGGGACCTACCGGTTATGAGCCGGTGGCTCTGCCAGCTGAGCTATAGGCCCTATTCTGCTAAGCCTGCTTTAGTATATTCCGGGCGATGATTTGTCAAGCCATTCGCCGTTAATTTTCAATAAAGCTTTTCAGTTTCCGACTTCTCGTTGGATGTCGCAGTTTACGCAACGCCTTGGCCTCAATCTGTCTGATTCTTTCCCGGGTAACCTGAAAATCCTGCCCGACTTCCTCAAGGGTATGATCCGCCTTTTCGCCAATACCGAAACGCATCCGCAAAACCTTCTCTTCCCGCGGCGTAAGGGTCGCCAGCACTTTGCGGGTTTGCTCCGACAGGTTGATACTCACCGCCGCATCTGACGGCAGCATAAATTTCTTGTCTTCGATAAAATCACCGAGATGACTATCCTCCTCCTCCCCAATGGGGGTCTCCAGAGAAATGGGTTCTCTTGCAATTTTAAGTACTTTTCTAACCTTATCCAACGGGATTTCCATTTTTTCGGCAATTTCTTCCGGGGTGGGCTCTCTGCCGAACTCCTGGACAAGGTACCGGGACGTCCGAACCAGTTTATTGATGGTCTCAATCATATGTACCGGAATTCGGATGGTTCTGGCCTGGTCTGCAATCGAACGCGTAATCGCCTGCCGGATCCACCAGGTTGCATACGTCGAAAATTTATACCCTCGCCGGTATTCAAATTTATCCACCGCTTTCATCAAGCCGATATTGCCTTCCTGTATCAGGTCAAGGAATTGAAGTCCGCGGTTGGTATATTTTTTGGCGATACTGACAACCAGCCGGAGGTTGGCCCTGGTCAACTCGCTTTTGGCTATCTTGGCCCTTTTTCGGCCCTCCTCCACAGCCGTCATAATTCGCTTCAGGGTTCTGTTTTTCGCCTTAATGGCAAATTCGCGCTCCTCAATCGACTCCCTAACATGTTGCAGCTCCGTATAAAGCTGGCTTACTTCCTTGCGGTTCAGATTGCTTTGTTTGATGCCCCACTGGACAAATTTTTCCTTCGTTGTCAACTCGGTTATGAGTTCTGTTATGGGCACATTGACCGCTTCTGCATATGACGCAATCTTTCGTTTCATCGCATCAAACCATTCAATTTGCTCCAAAATGTTGTTTTCAATCCGATCTAGGACAACGCCCTCCATCCGCCAGTCCTTCAGTGACTCAAATATCTTGTTGTTCCGTCTGGCAATATTCTTCCGGATCCTTCGCTGTTCGTTGGGATCTGTAACGTTACTGAAAAGTAATTTCCGAAACTGCCGGTTTTCTTCGTCAATCGTCTGGATTTCCTTGACTGTTCCCAGGTATTTTTCGATCACAATTATTTCATCAACATAGGTATCACCCTCATCAACGTCTCTCAGAACATGTTTTGGGCGCAATTCACCACTTTCAATCAGACCGCCAAGCTCTATGATGCATTCCACACCGATCGTGGTATCCAGCATGGCTTTGAGGACGTCCTGTTCACCGGCCTCAATTTTTTTTGCAATCTCCACCTCGCCTTCCCGGCTGAGCAGGGTGACCAACCCCATTTCACGCAGATACATCTTAACCGGGTCTGTAACAGATCCGTAATCCGCACCCGCAAAGCCGCCTCCTAATTTTTTTCTGCTTGCCACCGGCTTGTGATCGCGCACGTCGGCGGAAACCGTTTTCTCCTGTTTTTCTTCGATTACGTCGATATTTTCTTTTGCGAAATATTCAAGCGTGTCATCGATCTGTTCCGGGGACAGCATGCCCTCCGGCAGGGTATCATTTAATTCTTTGTAGGTAAGGACGCCCTCGCTTTTTCCTCTGTCCACCAACGCTTCAAATGCTCTTGTTGTTTTGGCCGTCATCTTCAAGGAATCGAGCTTGGGGCTTTTTGTCTTTTTGGTGTCTGTTTTTTTTGTTTTACGTGTAGTT
>CAZKYZ010000088.1:0-8250 GCA_964557055.1 uncultured Desulfobacterales bacterium | reverse complement strand
GCCTTTGGGGTTGCCTTTGGGGTTGCCTTTGGGGTTGCCTTTGGGGTTGCCTTTGGGGTTGCCTTTGAGGTTGCCTTTGGGGTTGCCTTTGAGGTTGCCTTTGAGGTTGCCATTGGGGTCACTTTTGGGGTTACCTTCTTTTTCGGCGCTGCGGTTTTCCCTGGCGGGCGTTTGGTTGCCTTGGTTTTCACCGCCGCCTTTTTACCTTTTTTCTCCGGATTTTTCTTTTTTGAAGCTGTTGTCTTCGCCTTTACTTTTTTCTTTGCGGCAGAAACTTTCTTTGTTTCGCTGACGGCTGCTTTTTTAGCAGTTCCCTTTGTTTTTTTTGTTTTTTCCGCTTTCTTTCTTGCCATAGAATTCAGCCCCCTGAACACCGATTTATTTTTTTTGACGCATTGCCTTTGTCTGCTTTTCCTGCAGCAGATTCATCAACAACTCCCTATTGTTAGTTCCTTCTGCAGCGCGTATCTGTCGTACGAGGTCATCGCCCTTGCGGGCACCAACAGACGTAAACTGTTCAATCAACTTCCGGCAGGCCTGGATGTCCCATTCTTCCTCCTGAATCGTCAGGCCAACCGCCCGTTTTCGAATATCGTCGTCTGACAGGTTGTCCAACACATTACGGGTATTTACACCATCCTCCTCGCGACAGGCCAGTGCCGTTTCAACAATTGTTTTCAAAACCGGATTTTCGAAACATTCCACGAACCCGTTCTTTTCCACTTCTTCCAGACTTTGCGGATATTGGAGTATCATGGACACGATCCGTTCCTCCAGCCGGCTGGCGCCATTGCCCCGCTGCCCACCTCCGGATACTCCCGGTTTAGCCGGTGCGGGCATTCCGGGCGGCCGCTTCCCAGATCCATTAAGACGCCTTATCTTTTCCATTACGGCTGCTTCGGGAACACCAATCTTTTCCGACAATGCGGAAACAAACAGCGCCCTTTTCACATTGTCCCTCACGGTTGTGATATGACCGGCCATTTCCGATACAACGCGGCTTTTTCCCTCCAGAGACAACCCGTGCCGTTTTACAACAGAATTTAACAAGAAAGTAATTATACTTTGTGCTTTTTCAACCTCCTTTAGAAAAGATTCCTTTCCGGAGGACATGATAAATGAATCCGGATCATATCCCGTCGGGAGAACCATAATTCTGAGTTCCGCATGTCCCCTTCTAAAAATGTCAACGCTCCTTTCAGCCGCCCGTAAACCGGCATCGTCGGAATCGTAAATCAGATAAATGCGCCCGGTGTCGCCAACCAGGTTCCGGAGGATCTGGACATGTTCATCCGTCAACGATGTTCCTAATGTTGCGACAACATTTTGAATACCGTTTTGGTAAAGGGCGAGCACATCAATGTATCCTTCGACAACGAAGACGGTTCTTTCCGTCCTCGCTGCACTTCTTGCTTCGGACAGGCCATACAATGACCGGCTCTTGTTGTATATCGGTGTTTCCGGTGAATTCAGATATTTGGGAAGTGAATCATCCAATACGCGGCCGCCGAACCCGATAACGCGCTTGCTGGTGTTCAGGATCGGAAAAACAATCCGGTTCCGGAAGCGATCATAGTGTCCCGTTCCTGTTTTGCGGGGCACAATCAATCCAGCACTCTCGGCCATCCCGGTGGAAACACCTTTTTTTTGTAAATACAACAGTAAGCCATCCCAGCCGTCCGGTGCGAAACCAAGAGAAAATTGTTCGATAACCGATTTCTGGAGTTTTCGATTCTGGAAGTAGTGCCGGGCTTTTTGGCCGGCATCCGGATGCCGTAGCGCGTGAATAAAAAAACCGGTAGCCACCCGGTTCAGCTCATATATTGCCTCTTTCTGAGAATATGCTCTCTTCTGGTCCCGGCTCATCTCCTTTTGGGGTATGTCAATGCCGTACCGACGGGCAAGCAGTTTAATGGCGTCTGGAAAGGACAGGCCATCATGCTTCATGACAAAATGAAAGACATTACCCCCTTCGCCACAGCCAAAACAGTGAAAAATCTGCTTATCCGGGCTTACCGTGAACGATGGCGTTTTCTCGGAATGAAAAGGGCATAACCCAATATGATTTTTACCCGTTTTTCTTAGAAGGACAGCTTCAGAAATAAGCTCGACGATATCAGCCGCATCTTTTATTTCAGCGACTTTCTCTTCGGGAATAAAATTTGCCAACCGGTACCCCTCCGCCGCCAAGGGATTGGGATTTTGTGAAATTACGGTGGGACCGTAATTATTAGAGCAACTTTCCCGCTGTTGCAACTGAATATTTCTTGATAACACTATGTATTTTTTAGCAATTTATTGACAACCGCACATAACCATACAGATATGAAACCAGTATTATAGCCAGATAGCAAACGATGTCAATAAAAAGTTTAGATGCTACTGCAATGCCGCTGCCATCTTCTCCAGTGACTCCACGGCCATTCTTTCGGCTGTAATCCATTTGGCATCCCGTTCGACAAATACACCGATATCGAGCAGGTTTGAGCTCAGGTTTTGCTGGGTTTCATCCATATAGCCGAACCAGAGAACCCTTCCATCGGAAACCCTTACCAGGCTGAGATCAAAGGCAACAGAGGCGGGAGAACGGGCGGCATATTCGCTCCCGACCCGCGACTGGAAGCGGAAGACATAACCCACCATAACAGCATCCGCACCGGTCCTGCGCCCCACTTCCCGTATGCGGTCTTTTTCACTCAGGGAAATTCCCTTCTCTTCCAGCATCAGGCGATCATTTTCATTCCGGGTGGTATGCGCGGAGACGAATCTGAATGTCTTCAAATCAGACATCAGCCGATTGGTATTTTCATCCAGAATGAGCAGGGCGTCACCTGCCACAGAACCGGTAACAAATGTCTTGCCGCTGATGGGAGAACGAGCGCCGGAACGTTCACCGAAAATCTTGGTTGCATCTGTATAAGGAACAATGGCAATGGTTTTGATATCCGGGGATAGCACCTTGCGTTCAAACGATTTCCCACCTCGAGCACAGGCAGCAATCAGCAACAAGACGGATATCAGCACGATGAATCTCACAAGGATGCTTATTCGGCGGTTGCAGATATCAGTCATGGTTCCAATCCTTTGCCGTTGTGTTCGAGGTCATCGGAAAACGGGGAGTACTTTTCGGCCGACAATCTCCGTAAACGACTGTCGTTAAAAGAATGGCCCGGATGCATTGGAAGCCACACGGTGCCCCCCATAAGCCGCAGCACCTGCAGACAGCGCGAATCAATTTACAAGCTGCCCTTGGTGGAAAGGCATCCCTGAAGGTGGTCGTCCATCTTCACGGCCTGACGCAATGCCCGGCCCCAGGCTTTAAAAATGGATTCAAGAATGTGGTGCTCATTCTCTCCGTAGTGAACATTTATATGTAGGTTCATCCCGGCGCTGTTCACCAGCGCCCTGAAAAATTCTTTGGCCAGGGCCCGATCAAAGGTTCTGCCGGACTGCTGAGCGCCGGGGACATGATAGACAAGAAACGGCCGGTTGGAAAGATCGAGACTGACGGATGTCAGGGTTTCATCCATGGGTGTTACGGCATGACCGTATCGCCGGATACCCTTACGTGTCCCCAGGGCATCGTATAGTGCCTGTCCCAGCACAATACCGATGTCTTCGACGGTATGGTGGTAGTCGATTTCGATATCCCCTTTCGCTGTTATGGATAGATCGAAGAAACCGTGTGCGGCAAAAAGGGTAAGCATGTGGTCAAAAAATGGAATTCCGGTATCAATCTGCCGATTACCGGCACCGTCCAAAACCAATGCAATGCTGATATTCGTTTCTGTTGTTTTTCGCTTTACTTTACCAACACGATCCATGTTGTTTTCTCCTGACAACCAGCGGTTTCAATCGCCGCATAAAGAAGCATAAATGATTGATATTCCTGATATGTTATCTGACGCACCTGTACTATGGATTCTCCCGTCCGTCAAGGGAAACCTGCGTTGACCCTGCCGTTGTATCAAAAACGCGGCAAAGCCAGTTTATCTTTTGATATCACAGACAGACGGGATGCTCAGGATGCCGCCGTTTGGGCGGTCGATGATGGGCCCCAAAGGGTAGCGGCCCTGGAAGCTTTCTGCAAAGCATTGATGCGCAGGCGAGCAGTTGTGATAAGGTAACAAACCATTTTTTTCAGATGGCACTCGTCAGCATGTCAATAACGCTGTCGGCAAGCAACATTCCTTCGGGCGTGAGCCGACAGCAACAGCCGGGATCAAATATAATCAACCCCCGCTGCAGCAAAACTGTCAGCGCACACCCGAATGTTTGTCCGAAATCAAGATTAAATTCGGTTTCAACGGCTTTTACAGGAATACCGCTGACAGTCCGCAACCCCAGATAAATTTTTTCCATCAGTTTCTGCTCAGTGGAAAGGGTTTCACGGCCGCCTTCCGGTGAGGTTCCATTTTGCACATCGCTGATGTATCGGCGAAGCGAGGCCTTGTTCCAAAAGCGGTCACGGCCGTCATAGGAGTGCGCCGACGGCCCGGCACCGCAGTATGGCGACAGGTTCCAATACTTCAGGTTATGGCGGGATGGTTTATCTCCGTGCAGCGCATAATTGGAAATTTCATATTGGCGGTAATCGTGTTCGGCAAGGTAGGCAAGCGTATCAAGAAACAGGTCGGCGGCTGAATCGTCGTCGACCCGGGCTTCGGTTCCTGCACGAACCCGCTCGTAGAGGCAGGTGCCTTTTTCCAGCGTAAGTTGATAGCAGGACAGGTGGTCCGGGCCAAGGTTGACCGCTGTTTGCATATCCCGCCGCCAGGAAGCCGGATCCTGCCCGGGAAGGCCGGAGATCAAATCGATCCCCAGATTTTCATACCCGGCCTCACGGACAGCCCGTATTGCATCAAGGGCCTGTCGGGCGGTATGGATTCGTCCCAGTTGCCGTAACTTCTCATCCTGGAAGGATTGTACGCCGATACTGACGCGATTGATGCCGGCCCGGTGGAAGGCTCTCAGCCGGCTGATGGTGACCGTACCCGGATTCACTTCCATGGTTATCTCTGCATCCTCAGCCAGGCAGAAACGGTTCTCTATTGTCGCAATAAGTGTCTCGAGATGCCGTTCCGGGAGAACAGATGGTGTCCCTCCCCCGAAGTGAATTGTATCCACCATGCGCTTTCGGGATCCTTTTGTGATGAGCTCCGTTACAAGGGCGGAAATATATTCGTCGATCCGGGAGATGTCGGTTGTAGAGTAGAACTTGCAGTAATCACATTTACGCAGGCAAAACGGTATATGGACATACAGCCCCCAGGCTTCTTTCGAAGTGCCCTTGCAGCGGCTGCCAATGCCCGGCTGGGAATCAGATGCGTGCATGCCCCAGTTCAAAACCCAGTTGCAGGGATTGACGGTTCATTTCAATAAAACCGGCAGGTACCCGGGTCGCAAGGACTTTCATTATCGAATCCAAAGTGACAACTTCGGTGAGGCCCACAACGGCTCCCAGCATACAAATGTTGAAAACGATCGGTTTGCCGATTTTTTCCATGACTTCCCGGTACATCGGTAGGGATACCTGGCGGGCGTCGACTTTCGTTTCCGTCTTTACAAAACGTTCATCGACCAAAAGCAACCCGCCTGGCCGTATAATGGAAAAAAACTTGTTATACGATTCCTGGGTCAGGCAAACCAGGATATTTGGCTGAAGGACCTTTGGATAGTGGATGGCGCCGTCTGAAATAATAACGTCCGAGCGCGTTGAGCCTCCTCTTGCCGCAGCACCATATGTCTGCGACTGGGTGGCAATCAGCCCCTCATAGAGCACGGCCGCTTCGGCAATGATAATCGCCGCCGTGATAACGCCCTGCCCGCCTGATCCCGAAAAAACCATTCTGCATCGTTCCATTACGATTGTCCTTTCATGGCCCTTTCAATGATTTTGCTATATTCACTGCAATATTCCGGTGTGTCTTTCTGTAAAAAGACGCCCCGTTCAATGAGGGTCGGGTTTTCCTGTTTTTGCTTGGATCCGACAGGGGTTGTGTTTTCCTGAAAAGATTTCATCATATCGGCGGCGCTGCCGAGTTTATTCTTCCTCCCGAAATAAGTCGGGCACTGTGACAGTATCTCGACAACCGAAAACCCCTCGTGGAGAATGGCATCCCGAAGGATGTCTTCCATCTGTTTTACATGATAGGTGGTTGTCCGGGCCACGAAGGAAGCCCCGGCAGCCGTTGCCAGTGCCACGATATCGAAATTCTGGTCGATATTGCTGTAGGGAGCCGTTGTGGCCTGGATTCCCTGCCCGGATAACGGAGAAAACTGGCCGCCGGTCATGCCATAAATCCGATTGTTCATGACAATTGCGGTTATGTCGATATTTCTCCTGGCAGCATGAATGAAGTGATTGCCGCCGATAGCCAGAGCATCACCGTCTCCCATGGGAACAATCAGGTTGAGTTCCGGTTTGCTCATTTTTACACCCGTCGCAAAAGCCAATGCCCTTCCATGGATGGTATGCAATGTATGGAAATCGACATATCCCGAAATACGTGACGAACAGCCGATACCGGAGACCATTACGATTTCATTTTTGCTCAGGCCCAATTTTTCAATAGCCCGCAAAAGCCCGCCCAGGACAATTCCATGCCCGCAGCCAGCACACCATATGTGCGGAAAAAAGCGCCCCCGTAAATAGTCCTTTATGGCCATGGCGTCACACCCCCTTTCCTTGAATCAACCTCAATATATTGCGGATATCCGTCGGTGTGATCAGTACACCGTCGATACGGTTGGCCAAAAAGACACGCTCCGGTGCCTCTACCGCTTTTTTCACTTCTCCCAGAATCTGTCCCATGTTCAATTCGACAACGACGATCGCATCAGCATGCGCACATTTTTCACGGATGATATCCCCGGGGAAAGGCCAGAGTGTCTGCAGCTCCAACAGCCCCAGTCGTTCGCCCCGTTTTCGGCGGTTTCGGACAACGTGCAGGGCACTTCTTGCCGCCGATCCATAAGAAATCAAAATCCGGTCGGCGTCCTCCAGATAATACTCTTTATACCGGGCGATTTCATGGACATTGTTTTCGATCTTGTCCGTCAAATGCCGTAACAGTCCGTGGACAACCCCTGCGTCAGCAGATGGAAATCCCCACATGTCGTGAAACAGGCCGGTAACATTGTAACGATGAACAGCACCGAAATCGGACATGGGCAGCCTTCCGTCTTCCCGTGGGAGATAGGGGTGGTAATCCACCCCGGATTTTACAGATGTCCGCAATCTTTGGACCAGCGGCAGTTCCCCTTCTTCCGGAACGATAAGCTTCTCGCGCATGTGGCCGACCACCTCGTCGAAAAGCAGCACCACCGGTGTCCGGTATGTTTCGGCCAGGTTGAATGCATCCACGGTAACGGAAAAAACATCCTGGTGGTTGGACGCCGTAAGGGCAATGATGGAATGGTCGCCGTGGGTCCCCCAACGGGCCTGCATGACATCGCCCTGGCTGACGTGAGTGGGATTGCCGGTGGAGGGTCCACCCCTCTGTACATCGACAATAACACAGGGTATTTCCGCCATAATCGCGTAACCGAGTGCTTCCTGCATCAGCGAAAACCCGGGGCCGCTGGTTGCTGTCAAAACCTTGTGGCCGGTAAGGGAGGCGCCGATGATCGCACACATGGATGCAATTTCATCCTCCATCTGGATGAAGGTTCCACCGACCTGCGGCAGCCGCATGGCAAGATGCTCTGCAATTTCTGTTGACGGCGTAATGGGGTACCCGGCAAAAAAAGTAAGCCCCGCATAAAGGGCCGCTTCCACACAGGCCTCGTTGCCCTGAACAAATCGTATATTTTTGCTCATAATATCAACCTATTCTGTGATAATTTCAATGGCAAGATCGGGACACCTCAACTCACAAAGCTTGCATGCGATGCAGTCCTGGGGCCGGGCCGCATATGCTTTGTCCTGCTCGTCGAGTTCCAGTACCTTTTTGGGACAGAATTCCACGCAGATTCCGCACCCTTTGCACCATTCCCGATTGATGACGTGCTCTTTCAATTTTTGTTTCGTCATTCATGCAGTCCTTTTTGTGGGGAACTGTTTTGGTTTGCTTTTGTCGGCCCTCTGTCGGCCGCATCGCCACCCGGCGTCCTTAAAGTCTTTCCCCAGCTAAGTCAAGAAAAACCGAGAAGCATTCCGGTTGTTTTATAAACCCTATCGTTGCAAAAGAGGCTTTACCCTATAGTTGCATAAAAAACATGGCGAAGAAAGCTAAGGTGTCTAAAAAT
>CAZKYZ010000087.1:0-11531 GCA_964557055.1 uncultured Desulfobacterales bacterium | reverse complement strand
ATGGACCGGGAGGCACCCAGCAGAAAGCTGGCGGCATAAAACCCTGCGTCGGTACAAAAGAATACCAGCAGAAGCGCTGCACAGAAAGAACAGATCCGGGAGGCGATACTTTTCTGTTTGAGGCTGCCCATATTCTGGGTTCCCACGATAATTGTTGTAATAATGGCGCCGAAATACAGGCAGGCCACGAAGGCACCTGCCGCCATGGCAGGCGCAATGCCGCAGAACAGGGTGGCATAGTTGGCGTAAAAAGAGATGATCGTGATGACGATGTAAAATTCGAGATCGCCGGCCAGATACCAGAGGAAGTTGCGGTTGTTTACCATTTGGCCGAAGGTTTGACGGACGTAGCGGATAAAAGTGGGCCGCTTTTCCGTGTTCGTGGAATTTCGGGATGCCATCTCGCGGGTGAGGATAAAACAGAGCGACCCCAGCGCAAACAAGGTGCCCACCAGGATAAACGCAATGGCAGCGGGCACTGCTGAAAAGGCATACCGTTCGACCATGCGGACAATGAGGAGGCTGCTGATCAGTTTGCCCAAACTCTGGGCGATTATCATGAAACCGAGACCCGAAACCGATCTTTCCTCCGTAAAGATCTTTACCAGGTAATTGAGCCATACCGGCAGGGTTATGCCGATACAGATGGAAAAGACGGCATAGCAGCAGAAAAAAAGTATCAGAATAAAGCTGGCATCCCCGAAAAAGAGCAGGCTGATCCCGAACAGCAGCAGCGAAAGGGAAGAGACCAGATGGAGCATGATGACCGGCGTACGCTGGTAAGAAAGATTGGCCGTATAATAGCTGGAAAACAGGGCAAAAACGGAAGTGCCCACGAAAAAGAAAAATGGGATCAGCCCCACTGCGAAACTGGAAGCGCCCATGTGCGTCAGAAAGAGCTGCAGAAACGTCGACTCCACAACGACGGGCAACCCCAGCCCCCAGAAGAACTCCGCACCGGAGATGCCGATGACGTTTCGGCGGTAGTAGCGGTCGAGTTTGTTTATTTCCGGTTTCGATGACATCCAAACAGTTTACCAGAATCAACGGGTTTTCAAAAGAGGGAAAAATCAGTCATTTTTTAGCGATTGTATTTTTGCGTAAACCAGATCATACTCGTCTTCCAGGGCCAGCAGATCCATCATAACCGGTGGTTTGGTGGAGTGAGCGGGCAATCTTTTTTTGGTCTCTTTAATTTTTTCGTCCAGAATCTTCAGCTTCTGTTGCAGTTCGTCAAGGGTTTCCATTTGTTCAGGCTCCATTGATGAATGGATTGGCGGCTTTTAAAAGCCCATACATTTCCTTGGGTTGCACCGGCACCCAAAGGTGCCGGTGCGGAACCGATTCGGGATAAAGCATAGCTGATTGGTAACCGAAAGTCATTGATTCAAGTCAATCCCGGTGTTTCCTTTGCCAATGGATTGTATTTTGCTTGCAGATTGTAAGGAGGCTTCCCATGAAGCTACAAGATAAGCTGAACGCTTATAAGAAAAGTTTTTTGGAAAAAGCACCCAAAGACGTGGTGGCACTTATACAGCGGGCGACCCGGAATCTGGCCGACTCCGGTATCCTGGAACGCGCCTTGAAAGTGGGTGACCGTGCACCGGATTTTGCGCTTACAAACACGGCCGGAGATGTCGTTGACCTGGCCGGCGTGACCAGCAAGGGCCCGCTCGTGTTGACCTTTTACCGCGGCAAATGGTGACCGTACTGCAATATCGAGCTGGAAGCTCTGGGAAAAGTCGAAGACAACATTCGGCAGCTGGGGGGAACCCTGCTGGCTGTTTCCCCCCAATCCGAAGAAAACAACCGGATTATCCGAAAGGACAAGCATCTTTCTTTCGAGATTCTCAGCGATCCGGGCAACCAGACGGCCCACCGCTTTGGCATCCGGCATAAACTGCCGGAGGACTTGAGCGCGCTCTACCTGAAGTTTGGAATCAACCTTCCGGAAGCCAATGGTGATGATTCCTGGACACTGCCGCTGCCGGCACGTTACATTATCGACCGGTCCGGCATCATTCGCTACGCAAAAGTCAACGCCGACTACACGCTCCGGCCGGAGCCGGAGGATACTGTGGCAGCCTTGTCCGGCTGTTGAAAAGGGCTGCGCATATTTCAGGGAGGATTCGAAAGATGGGAAAGAACAAAAATAAAACGCTCCGGCACGCGATTCGATGGGGACTGATTTTGATCGCCCTGGCACTGATTCAAATTCCGGACGGCATGGCGCAGGCCGCTCGTCTGCAGGTGGACGATTTGGCCTACCTTGGAGCCTTCCGCCTTCCGGAAGGATCCAACGGTACGGACTGGACGTACAGCGGGAATGCGCTTGCCTATTATCCGGAAGGGGATCCGCATGGCTCGGAAGACGGATTCCCCGGGTCACTTTTTGCCACCGGAAACGATATCCAGCTGTTTGTTTCTGAAATCAGCATTCCGGCGCCAAAGATATCGAAACGAAAGCAGGTGGCGGAACTGAACACCGCCGGAACTCTGCAGCCGTTTACAGACATTTTCGGCGGTATGCTGGATTACCTGGAGCAGCCACGTGTGGGGTTGTGCTACCTGCCGGGGCCGCCATCGGACGGGGGCGGAAAAATCCATTTTGCCATCGGGCTTCATCTCCAGGATACCGGTTTCGACCCTTCCCACGGGTGGTTTTCTACGAATCTGTCAAACCCGCATTCCGTGGGGCCCTGGGTGTTCGCCGGTTATAGCGGATATGTGACCAATGACTACCTGTGCCGGATTCCGAAAGCATGGGCCGATGCACATACCGGCGGACAGTACCTGGCCGGCGGGCGTGCCCGGGAAGGGCCTTGGGCCGGTGGGGGCCCCGCTTTGTTTGCCAGTGCTTCCTGGAAAGACGGTAACCCGCCAGAACGGGGGGCGCAGCTGCGATCCGTAACCCCCCTGCTGCTCTATGGCGAGCAGGTGCCGGGCCTGCCGGAAATAGCGAGTCGCCCGGACCAGCGCTTGCCCGAAAACTCCGATTCGGACCGTTACCGGGGCTGCGAATGGTTGACCGCCGGGGACCGATCCGCTGTCATTTTTATCGGCACCAAGGCTGTAGGGGAGTCATGGTACGGGTTTGCCAATGGTGTTCGCTGGGATTATGAATGCGGACAGTCGTGCCCGGACGTGCCCGAGTGGCCCTATGATAACCGCGGTTTCTGGGCTACCGATTTTAAGGCCCAAGTCCTTTTTTACGACCCCGATGATCTGGCGGCTGTTGCCAGCGGACAGAAGGCGTCCTGGGAACCGAAGCCATACGCCGTTTTGGATCTGAGTCCCTATTTTTTCGATCCGGAATTCACCAGAGAAGACCTCATTAATTACAAACGGGATTTTGTGGGCGCCATGAGTTTCGACCAGGAGCGCAACCTTCTGTATGTCATGGAACCGCTGGTGGAAGAAGATGGCCGATCCATTATCCATGTATTCTCTTTACAATAGACATTTTCGGAAAGCCGGCGGGAGAAAGCTTTGATTATTGCAGGACCGGGTGAAATTGCAGCCCTTGGCACCGCCCTTTCCTGGACCGTGACCATGATGGCGTTTGAAGCCGCCGGTAAGCGGATCGGTTCTCTTAATGTCAATCTGATCCGTCTCGTGCTGGGGTCCCTCTTTTTGAGCCTGTTCTGTTACGTCACCCGCGGTCTTTTCTTTCCCATGGATGCGACCCTGCACAACTGGATGTGGCTGTCCCTTTCCGGGGTAATCGGGCTTACCTTGGGGGATATGTGCCTGTTCAAAGCTTTTGTCCTGGTGGGCAGCCGCATAGCCGCCCTGATGATGGCCTTTGTGCCGGTGCTTAGCGCCATTATCAGCTGGCTGTTCCTGGGAGAGCTGCTCAGTCTCCGGGACCAGACCGGTATGGTTATGACCACCGTCGGTATCATCATTGTCGTTTTGCGGCGGCAAGACCATGGAAACGCCGCCCGCCGCCGGTATCCCCTGATGGGACTGTTACTGGCATTCGGCGGGGCTGCTGGCCAGGCGGTGGGGCTTGTTTTCAGCAAATATGGCATGGGTGTTTATAATGCCTTTGCCGCCAACCAGATTCGTCTGCTGGCCGGTCTGTCCGGTTTTGTCCTGATCTTTCTAATTACCGGGCGCTGGAGAAAGCTGCCTGCCGTCATGCAAAGCAAGCCGGGGATCGCCTTCACATCCGTTGGATCTTTTTTCGGCCCGTTTATCGGGGTGTCTCTCAGTCTGTATGCCGTCCAGCATACCCAGGTGGGGGTGGCCGCCACCATTATCGCCCTGGTCCCGATTTTCATCATTCCGCCTTCGATTGTGTTCAAAAAGGAAAAGATCGGCCTCCGGGATATCCTGGGCGCTTTGATTGCCTTTGCCGGCTCGGCCCTGTTGTTTTTCTGAATTGGCAATTGAAAACCAAGATTTCCGATACTCTCTTGATGCGGGCGGGGTATGTTTTTTGAGCGATGCGGTTCTGCAATCCGCCTGCCCGACCGATAGGGGCGGAAATTGATCCCGATCGGCTTTAATGCTTGAATTGTTGCCGATTTTTGTATATCAGGGATTACCCGGACAGATATCCTACCGGTAATCATCGCCATTCTTGTGAACGGCGGCAGGAGGTCATCGTTATTCCATGAAAAAAAGACTGATAATGATCGGCATGATAGCCGGTCTGGTTGCGTTTTCCGGATGCAGCCCGCAAAAAGAAGAGAAAACCTTAGAATCGAAACCCCGCTCGGTGAACATTGCGGTGGTAGAGAGCCGCGATTTGCCGATAGTGGTCAATGCGGTGGGGCGGCTGGTACCGAATCGCGAAGTGGTTCTTTCTTCACAGGTGTCCGGAATTGTTCAGATATACAGTGTAGACACGGGCGATGCTGTTGCCGCAGACAAAATGATCGTGTCTCTCGATCCTACGGATTACCGATTGGCTTTAAACGAGGCCGAAGCCAACCTTCTTTCCGTCAGGGCCCGCTATGCGTCTGCCAAAAACTCTTTTGGGCGCGCCGGGCAGCTTCTGCCGGAAAACGTTATCACACCGGACGTTTACGATAAAATCGAGGCCGAATACAAAGCCACCCAGGCGGCGGTGACCCAGGCAGAATCTGTGGTCGACATCCAGCGGCGGAGGCTCGATAAAACCGTTATCCGGGCGCCGTTTGACGGTCTCGTGACGCGCAGGCTGGTGGAGACGGGCCAGAACATCAACATTGGGGATCCGGTGATGGCCATAGCGGACATGCAGCGCATGCGTGTCAAAATTCATGTAAACGAGCAGGACTACGTCCATCTGGATAAAGACGATGCCGTTTCCGTTCTGGTTGAAGCCTATCCGGATACTTCATTTCCCGGGCAGGTCGACAGGGTCGGGGTCAAGGCTGATCCGCAGACCAATACCTTTGAGGTTGACATTCTGGTCGCCAACCCGGATCTGGTCCTCAAAGCCGGCCTGACCGCCGCCGTGAGCATTACGATCGATGAAATTCAGGATGCCGTCATGATCCCCCAGAGCTGTGTTTTATTCCGGGAGCATCGCCAAGAGGTTTTTGTGGTGGCGGAAGGGAACAAAGCTGCCGTTCGGGAAGTGAAACTGGGCCGGATTGACGGGTCTTTTGTGAGAATAATGGAAGGTCTTGTGCCCGGCGATAAGCTGGTTACGATCGGGAGCCATTACCTCAAACATGGGGACAGCGTGATAATTACCGACAGTTGACAAGATCTCCGGACCGGTTTTTCGATAAGCGGCGGAACCGTTGGACAATACCCGATAATCCAGAAACAGAGAACAAAACTTGAAATTTTTTCAATATATTATTAACCGCTGGCTGATTTTTGCCATGCTCGTGATCGCCCTTCCCATCGTGGCCGGCACTTTCGCCTACCGGTCCCTGCCCAAGGAAGGCGAACCGGAAATATCGGCACCGGTAGCCATTGTCGTTACCCTGTATCCCGGAGCCTCTCCCAGCGAGATCGAGAGCCTGGTAACCAACCCCATCGAAGAAGCTCTTAGCGACCTGAAAGATGTGGATGAGATGCGTTCGAATTCGGCGGAAGGGGTTTCCGTGGTCGTGATCGATTTCCAGGCGGAAGCCGATCTGGAGCGCTCTCTTCAGAAGGTCCGGGAAAAGGTGACCGATGCCCGCAAGGACCTTCCCGAAGATGCCGAGGACCCGGAAGTCAACGAGGTCAGTTTTTCCGATATCCCCATTATGATTGCTTCGGTGGTCGGTGATATTGACCCGGTGAAGCTGAGACGGCTCACCGAGGATGTGGCCGACGAGATCGAATTGATGCCGGAGGTTCTGGCAGTGGACGTGGCCGGCGGTTTGATCCGTGAGATCCAGATCTACCTGGACCCGGAACGTCTAAGCCAGTTCGGGTTAACCATCCTTGACGTTTACCAGGCCGTCAAACGGTCGGACATCAATATCCCCGGCGGCCAGGTGAATGTGGAGGGCCGCCGCCTTCTTCTGCGAACGCTCACAGAGATTAAAAATGTCGATGATTACAACAGGGTGCCCCTGATCCGGCAGGGTGACCGGGTTGTTTTTCTCAAGGACGTGGCCACTGTGGTTGATGGTCATTCCGAAGATATCACCTTTTCCCGGGTAAACGGTGTGGCCTCTGTATCCATGGCCGTCAAAAAACGATCCGGCGCCAATATCCTCGAAACGACCCAAAAGGTGCGCGAAAAGCTGACCGAGCTGGAAAAGACATTCCCCGCCGGCGTCCATGCCACCATTACAGCGGAAAAAGCCAAATTTATCAAACAGGGCTTTGACCAGATGAACAATTCGGCGGTATTCGGCTTGATTATTGTCGTTATCGTTCTCTATTTCGCCATGGGTCTGCGCAATGCCATTATTACCGCTTTTTCGATACCGCTGTCGCTTTTGCTGACCTTTGTTTTTTTAAAGGTCTTCGGCATGTCCAACAACGACATGGTCCGCTTTGCGCTGGTTTTGTGTATCGGCATGATCGTGGACAATGCCATTATTGTGGTGGAAAACGTTTACCACCACTACCAGCTGGGCAAAGACCGCATCACCGCTGTTATCGAAGGTACCGCCGAAATCGCCATGCCGGTTATCTCCGCAACCCTGACGACCATGGCGGCTTTTCTGCCCATGCTGCTCATGACGGGGGTGACCGGGGAATACATGGGATTTCTCCCCAAAACCGTTTCCATCGCGCTGTTTGCTTCCCTGGTAGTGGCCCTGGTGGCCAACCCCCTGATCCTGAGTATGATCATGAAGCGGACCCTCAAAGACGGTAAAATCGTGCGCCCGGAAGAAGATCTGCGTCAGTTGAAGAAGATTTATGTAAGCGGTGTTTCCTGGGCCTTGAACCACCGCTTCTGGGTGATCGTCATAATTTTTATTTGTCTTGGCGGGGCTTTAGGTCTGTTGGCCAAGGAAGTGGTAAAAATTGAGATGTTTCCCGACGCCGATTTCGATTATCTTTATATTACCGTAGAGACACCGCGGGGAACCGAGGTGGAGATCACCGATATGATTGCCGGGGAGGTCGAGGCGATTGTGGATGAACATGTTCCGGAGATGGTCCAGGTGGTGTCCACGGTGGGCCAACGGGGGCAGAGTGCCTATGAATTCTCTTTTGAGTTCGGAACCATCAGTAATTTTGCCGAGATCACCGTGGAGCTCAAGGACGGCAAGGAGTTTGCCCGCGTTTCCCACCGGGAAATACAGGAACGCATCCGGCCCTTTCTCCAAAAGATACCGGGTGCGGACATCCGCTTCCGCGCTATCCAGTGGGGTCCCCCGACCGCCGCTCCTCTGCTGCTGAAGATTGTCGGCCCTGAAATAGAAGCGTTGCGCGGGATGACGGCCACGGTGAAGGAGATCATGCAAAACATCGATGGAATCGTGGATATACAAGACGATTTCAGCGATGCCGCCCCGGAACTGCGGGTGGAAATAGACCGCAAGCGAGCGGCAGCCATGGGTATTCCTCTTGAATCCGTTGCCACCACCTTGCGGGGGGCCACCGCCGGACTGGATGTCCGTGAATTCCGGGACGAACAGGATGTATCCAAAAAATACGATCTCAAACTGCGCTTCTCCCCGGAAGCGAGGACCAGCCCGAGAATGCTGGACAAGGTGAAAGTGCGCTCCGATGCGGGAATTCTAGTCCCCTTGACCACTATTGCCAGCTATCACCAGGGGGAAGGGTTGAACAGTATCCGGCATTCCGACCGGCGCCGAATCGTTCGAATTTCGGCCAACAACCGGGATCGGTCCGCCGTGGAGATCACCCAGGAGCTAATCAAGGAACTGAAACAGTTGGAACTGCCCCCGGGCTATAGCTTCGATTATTCCGGCGAATACGAGGAAACCGCCGAATCGTTTGAATCCCTGGGATTGGCCTATATCGTTGCCGCTATCCTCATTTTTACCCTGCTGGTTTCCCAGTTCAACTCCATTGCCCAGCCGTTTGCCATCCTCACAGCGCTTCCGTTGTCGATCGTGGGCGCCATGGCCGGCCTGTACATTACCGGCAACAATTTTTCGATCATGAGCTTCATCGGCCTGGTTGGACTGAGCGGTATCGTCGTCAACGATTCCATTGTCCTGGTGGATTGCATCAACCGTATGCGCGCAACCGGCCTCAGCATGTTCGATGCCATCGTGGTCGGCGGGCAGATGCGCCTGCGGCCGATCATTTCCACCACCCTTTCCACGGTAGGCGGCATTCTGACCCTGACCATCACCGATGAGCTGTGGGAAGGCCTTGGAGTGGTGATTATTTTCGGCATCTGTTTTGCCACGGTGCTGACCCTGGTGGTCGTTCCGGTTATGTATTCCCTTTTCGAGGGAGTGCGTTATTATATCATTTCGGCTTTTCGCGGACCGCGGTTGGAGGAAGCCCCGGCCGGAAGAATCTTTTTCTTTTCACGGCGCCGCTATGCGCGGCTCGGGTTTTTTCTGTTTGCCGCAGTTCAACTGGTAGTTCTGGTAGGCGGCCTGATCACACTGGTACCGGGTTTCATTGACCGCTTCACAGCGGTTACCCTGCAGGCGCCTACCCTGCTCAAACTCGGCATCGAAGCGGGCGTTTTCTATATCGGCATTATACTTGAAGCCGGTGGTGTCCTGGCGCTGCTGCTGGCCCCCACCTGGATCGGCCTGGTTTTCCTGATGGCCAAAAGAAGCCGTGAAGGCTATTGTGTGGATATCACCCCGGAAGGCGTTTCTGTGGGCACACCGGTGGATCAGTTTTTTCTCGAAAAAGCTGCCATTACCAGGATAAAAACGGCCCCCTGGTTTCCCGCGATCCCGTCTTTGTGCATTTACGCTGGACGGCGGAAAATTGTGCTGCGAAAGCTGATAGCATCCGACAGCGTTCCAGAGCAGAGATCACTCTGGTCCTGGCTCGGGGGCAATGCGCCGCGCCGCTCCGACATCCGCAACGGAATGTTGGGGTTGAAGCAATCGCTGGAAGACCTGTTGAAATAAAATCCGTCAACAATTACGAACCCGAGGCAATCGAATATCATGGATACCGGAGAGTACACCCGCAAACTGGCTGCGATCCTCAGTGCAGATGTAGAAGGGTACAGTCGTCTCATGGAAGCAGACGAACTGGACACCATTGCAACACTGAAGAAGCACCGGTCTGTTATTGAAACACTGGTAAACGGTTACCGGGGCAGGGTTGTGGATGCCCCCGGGGACAATATCCTGGCCGAATTCGCCAGCGTTATGGATGCCGTTCGCTGCGCCTTTGACATTCAGAAGGAGCTGAGCGAGAAGAACAGTCGATTGCCGCAAGACAAACGCATGCGGTTTCGGATCGGGATCAATATCGGTGATGTTATTCAGGAAGGCGGCAAAATCTATGGGGACGGCGTCAATATTGCCGCCCGGGTGGAGGGGCTCGCGGAAGCTGGCGGTATTTGCATTTCCGGAACGGTGTACGAGCACATACGCCACAAGCTGGCCATCTGGGACGAATTTATCGGAATGCATACGGTCAAGAACATTTCGGATCCTATCAGCGTTTACAGAATTTATCCCGGCGGAAAACCAAAAACCAAAAAATCCGCTAAGTCGCACGCCAAAAGCTTCGTTCTGGCAGGAACTGCCGCTTTGGTTATCCTGCTGGCGTTGACGCTGGTTTTCCTGAACCAGAAAAAAGATGCGGTTGTTGCGGATAAAACAGATTCCATTGTCACCACAACAGAACCAGACCTTCAAAAGACGGAACTTGTATTCGATGGAAAAAGAATTGACGGGGAATGGCACCCGTATGCCAAGCCCCCGGCAACCAGTTCTTTGCATGTGAACCAGAACGGGCAGGTTATCTGGATATACGCGATCCCCGAGACAGACGAAGATATTTATACGGGGATTGATTTCTATATCGATTCCATGTCGATCTCCGGGCGCCGGGTCGATATTGCCATCGATTCTGAAAGTGGCCGTCCTCTGGAAATGCGCTTTTACGCCTTTGTTTCCGGATTTTCCAAGCAGGGCGATGAAGATACACTGGTTCCCGGTGAGACCATTCTGCAGATCTCGCCCGGTGCCCAGAGCCTTACGATAGACGAAACAAATCTGGAAGTTCCCTGGTGGTGGCGCAAAGAAAAAGGCAATAAGGATGTGGCCTTTTCCTCAAACGATATTCGAACGATTGAATTCGGAGCTGTTGTGGATAAGGAAGCAGGTCCGGTTTCCGACCGGATTGTGATCCAGTCCATCCGTATAGAATAGGGCTATCTGGCAGTATCGACCCTTGCTGTAAATTGACTTCAGGTTCCCGGGCCAGTACCTTGATTCCACATCGGGTCTCCACTACAATTATCACCGATCTTATCATCCGGGCATAGGTAGATACATTATATCTGATCCGATTGGGTTGGTTGGAGGGGTTAATCTATACGCTTACGTCGAAAATGACCCGATAAATGATCTTGATCCTTTAGGCTTAGTCAGAGGAGCAAGACGTTACCGAACATATGGTTCACGAAATCCATATGCTTCGATGGAGTATAATGCTCTTTTTCGTGAAATCAGAAGAATCAATCCAAGATTTTCGGTAATCAGAAATCAGAATCGCGATATTACTTGGAGAGATGTTCATTGGTTAAGAGAACAGCTTTGGAAAGCCAGATATAAAACTACAGATCCTTGCTTGAGCAATAAGAGAGGCTTCGGAAATATAGGTGGACATGGTTCTATCAGAGATAAAGATGCTTTACGGTTTGGAAATGAATGGATAGGTCCTGGATATAGAGAAGTGGGACCAACGGGTAGTGGTGTTTTTTAGATCGCAGAATAACCTTCGTCAGTTCCGCATAACCAATTCTGATATTACTGGTGGTTATGGCACATTAGGGCCGCACGCGCATTTCGAGTATCTTAAACGGTAGATTCAAGTTGCAATTGCACCACGCCAAGCTTGAAGATAGACTTCTTTGAAGGTCGCAGGGTCGCATTTGAAAAATAAAAATTCGCAAACAAGGGTGGTTTAAGGATTTTCCTTTAACCGTTTTTTTGTTTACTACTTCCGATGTTTTTGGT
>CAZKYZ010000086.1:0-11533 GCA_964557055.1 uncultured Desulfobacterales bacterium | reverse complement strand
ACGTTTGTCATCCAGGCGGACGCCGGCGGCAATTTTCAATATATTGCCATCTGCTAGTATGCGGGCCGCACCCAGGGTGCGGGCCCGAGATCCTCCGTTATGGTGCAGATAGCTTTTGCCATAACCATAAATATAGCCGTTTTCCCAATCGATTTTACCGGTTTTAAAAAATTCAAAGTGCGGTTTCAGTTTATTGGTGTCAACACTGGATGAGATCGTTGGCAGCAAAAACAGGCAACAGACCAGAAAACAGATTCGGGTAGTTTTGCGTAGGTGCGTTTTTGACCAGGAGATTGAAACAATCATTTCCTGCCCTCCATTTTTATCAGAGTAGATTGTCAGATGTTTGGTACTTCCCAAATATCACAGTTTTCAAGATAATCCAACAGTTAATCCGGTATGGACCGCATCTTCCTTCAATATTTTTTCTTGCATAAAGAAGCGGATACGCGTATATTTTTACTTTGATTATATCCAACTGCAGCCCTTGGATTACATTGGTTACCGGTTATAATCGGTCATTTGTTAAACGGTCGGACGATTTGTCGGTACCGGTGCGGTTGGTTTCCATATTTCCAATTTTTGCGGATGGTATTCAAACAGTGATAAATCGGAATCATTGACTGCAATTCAATAGGAGAACTTTTATATGGATTTGAAAAGACCAACGCTACTTACTGTGGCAATGTTGATGATGCTTTTTTACAGCAACGCCGTGTTTGCCGGGCAGGATTTGAATACGCTTGCCATTTTGCCTTTCGAAAACAATTCGGTAACCGAACCGGAAAAATATGATGCCCTGAGCAAAGGGCTGGCGGCTATGCTGATAACGGACCTTGCCAGCTCGGGGGGCACCTTGCAGATCATTGAGCGGGAAAGAATTGAGGCCCTTTTAAAAGAAATAGCGCTGGGGCAAAGCGGAACCATCGACCAATCAACCGCGATTGAAGTCGGGAAGTTGCTCGGTGCGCGGGCAATCGCATTCGGCTCTTTCATGGTGCTTGGTTCCCAGGTTAGAATCGACATGAGGATCGTGAAAGTGGAAACCGGCGAAACTATTTTGGGTGATTCTGTTTCCGGAGACAGTGATGATTTTATGGAACTGGAAGGAGAACTCGCCATGAAAATATCGAAATCGCTGCAGGTTGCCTATACAGCCAGGGCCATAGATTCGAAAAGTGGCATCGACGCCGCCTTGCTGTTTTCGCAGGGCCTGGATGCCCTCGATAGAGGCGACAAAGCCACGGCAGGAAAATTGTTTCGCGAATGTGTTGAAATAGACGCCACCTACCAGGCACAGGTAGATAACGTGAAAGGGTTAGACGGATGAAAAAACAGATGAAAACGACGATGATCGCAGTTGCCATAATTTGTTCGGCCATATGTATGGCCACCCCTGTGTCTGCAGAGAATAGAGTGGTAACAACCGAAGGGATCAGCACGATTTCCAAGGAGGATGCCATCCGGCAGGCCCAGAGAACGGCCGTTGAAGAGGGGGTTGGCGTGTTTGTTCAGTCTGAAACAGAAGTGGAAAATTACATACTTAAGAAAGACAAAATTATTTCTCGAACACAGGGGTACATTACACGGTATGAACTGCTTTCGGAAAAAAAGAACGGGGATGAATTCACCGTTCAGATCCGTTCCACCGTTTCTCTCGACAAAATCAAAGACGATCTTATTGCCCTGAATATTCTTTTGGAGAGTATGGATCGGCCCAAATTAATGGTCCTTGTGGAAGAGGATTATGTAAATATGGATAAAGTGGGTATGCAGATTGCTGAGACGGAACTTGCCGCGAAATTGGGCGAGAAAGGGTTTGAACTGGTCGATCAGGCCCAAGTTCAGTCTGTGAGAGAGCAAAACCAGGGGCGCCAAGCGCTGGCGGGAAACGCGAAAGCGGCTGCTGCCTTAGGACTGAATTTCGGGGCCCAGTATGTTATCGTTGGAAAAGCCGTTGCCCAGGATGCCGGAGAAGCCTATGCCGGCAGCGGTTTGAAATCGATTCAGGCCAGCCTGCAGTTGAAAGTCATACAGACACAGACCGGTAATGTTCTGGGATCCACCGTGAAAAGTGGCGTTGCCGCTCATATCAGTCCCATGGCCGGAGCAACAAAGGCTTTCCAGGCAGCCGTTGACAAAGCGGTAGAAGAATACCTGGTTGATGAAATTACCGATTCCTTTCAAGGCTACCTGAATAACGGCGCACCGATAAAACTGCACATAACAGGTGTAAGGGATTTTACAAAATACAAACAAGTTACATCATTCGTGGAAGGAATTGAGCGAGTGGTGAACAGCAAAAAAGAAGGATGGAACAAATCCGGTGGTGTTCTTGTTCTGGACCTCCGCTTTCGCGGTAACAGTGAAGAACTGGCGGAACTCCTTGATGGTAAAAAGACAGGGGCAGGACGACTGGAAGTCGTTGATTTCGCTTCAGAAAGGGTCGACTGTAACCTAAAATAAAAGATTTTTCACAAGTTACCGGATAGCGGGGAAAATTTACGGCTCGGTCCCTTTGATGAACAAGAATGTTGACGCATCTGAATCCGGATTTTTCAGTGGTTTCCCTGAAACCCGATCAATGGGCATTTGAACCACATCGTCCGGAATGTCGAAATAACGGTATTCGTCTCGCAATACAGCCGTCTCCATATATTGGATCCATATGGGAAGCGCTGCGCGCGCGCCAGTTTCGTGTTTTCCAAGGGAAATCATTCTGTCACGACCGACCCATACACCGGTGACAATACCCGGGGAAAAGCCAATAAACCAAGCATCTTTGCAATCATCGGTGGTTCCTGTTTTCCCGCCGAGAGGCCGCCTGATAAAATTTGCTGACTTTCCGGTACCTTCTTCAATTACGGTTTGGAGCATATCTGTCATTACAGCTGCCCCTGCTCTCGACATGACCATTTTTGTCCGTTTTTTATGGCGGTAAATAAGCCGGCCCTTTCGATCGTGAACTTCCAGCAGGCCGAATGGTTCAACCCATTTGCCTTCGTTGGGAAAAACCCCGTATGCCGATGTAAGCTCCATCAGCGAAACGGAAGATGACCCCAATGCCAGCGAAAGATTGTGGTTCAGATACGAATGAATTCCGAGATTGTGCGAAAAATCGATAACCGATGCGATTCCGAGCATTTCAAGAAGCCCTATCGACGGAATGTTCCTTGACTCCGACAGCGCCTGCCGCATGGTTACTGACCCCTTGAAGGTTTTGGAAAAATTTTGTGGTTTCCAGTCCCTGCCTTTATTGGCACCACGATATACCACCGGAGAATCTTCTAATCGTTTGTTCTGAGGGATTCCCTGTTCAATCGCACAGGCAAAAACCATCGGTTTAAAGGCAGATCCGGGCTGCCTTTTGGCAAAAACCGCTCGGTTGAATGGACTTTGGTAATAATCTCGCCCTCCCACCATGGCCAGAATTGCTCCGGACAGCGTATCCATTGAAACAAGAGCTGCCTGGGGCTCAGGAGATGTAATCCCGCCATTTTTTTTGATTCGTTTGTCCAGAGCAAGCAACCCCTGGGCAACTGCATTTTCGGCGACTTTCTGGAGGGAAAAAGAGAGGGTTGTATATACGGTCAGTCCATCTTTATACAAGGAGTCTTCCCCAAATTTTTCTTCAAGCTGATTCTTGAGATAAGAAATATAGTAAGGGGCTTTTGTGTCCTTTCGATTCTGCTGGTTAAGGATAATCGGTGATTTTACAGCAATGGCACTTTCTTCCTTTGAGATGCTGCCGACCTGTGCCATCTGGTGAAGAACGGTATCCCTGCGTTTTTTCGCCCGGGTTATATTCACGAGAGGAGAATAATAGGAAGGTGCTTTCGGCATTCCTGCAAGGAGGGCGCATTCGGCAAGGGTCAGTTTGTCGACCGGTTTCCCAAAAAAAACTTGAGAGGCGGATTCCACGCCATATGCCCCGGAACCGAAATAGACCTGATTCAGATAAAGTTCCAATATCTCGTTTTTGGTATACCGTCTTTCCAGCTGTACAGCCAAAAGAGCTTCTTTTATTTTTCTGGTGACACTTTTTTCCGGCGTTAAAAAAAGTGTTTTGGCAAGTTGCTGGGTGAGGGTGCTGGCTCCCTCCACAAAACTGAAAGCCTTTACGTCACGGTAAAGAGCCCTGGCAATTCCTTTCAGATCGATACCGCTGTGGCGATAGAAATTGCGATCTTCCGTGGCGATCAGCGCCTGGACGAGCTTTTGGGGGACCATGTTCAATCTGACGGGGTCTCTTTTTTCAGCGAACAGTTCTGCCAGCAGCACGCTGTCAGAAGAATAAATCCGTGTTATGGCGGAATGCGAAAATGTTTCTAGTGATTGAATTTCCGGTAAGTCTTCGACAACGAACAGTAGTAAACCAGCTGACGCACCAGTGAACAGGCCAGCCAGTAAGATCAGAAAAACGATTTTCAATATCTTCGATTTTTTCAATCATCCGCTCCCGGAATATATTCCAGATCGGGCAGATAAGCACCGATGGAGATTTGATATGCGTTCTACAATGCTGATGCACAATTGTAAAGGACCTCCGGGGACACATGCCCCGGAGCATTGTTTTTCCCCGCATACCGGGTTCCCGCTATAACGCCTCCAAACGGTCAATTTGCTTGACTATGGAAAGAAATTGGATATACAGTCAGCCAAACATAAACAGCTAAACCAAGGATGCAAACCAGCCGAGGAATTTGATATGACCCAAGAACATAAGCACCACCATCATCAACATCATGAACCGGTTGCCGGGGATGATACGAAAGAATCGTTATCCTTTCAGGAAAAGCTGGTCAAGCGGATTGAGCACTGGATAGATCATAATGAAGAACATGTAGGCAATTACCGGGATTGGGCTAGACGTTGCGGTGAAAAAGGGTTTCAGGAGGTGGTGGAACTCCTTGAAGAAACTGCAGGGACAGCTGCCGGAGTAGGTCAAAAATTAGAAAAAATTCTAAAAACCATTAAGACTTCGAATAAAAACCCTTAAGAACGCTGCAATATTGAATTACAATCTGTCCAAGAAGCGACTGTATAAAAGGCGATTGGCATGACAGTGAGGCAGGCCCAATGAAAAAATTTTTTGGGCAACGGCTTCACGGTCATATTCGACGGCCTGCAAGGTTATGGTATTTTCAGTTGTATCGAAAATCACGTATTTTGCATGTAAATCGCCGTCTCGGGGTTGCCCGACACTTCCCGTGTTGATGATATATTTTTTTTTCTTATCCAGTTGAATCAACTGTTCTGACAGACGGCCTTTTTCTAAACTTCCGTTTTCATATATAATTATTTCCGGAAAATGAGTATGCCCGGTAAAGGTTATCCACTCCTCGGAACAAAACAACACTTCGGCCAGTTTTGATAAGGAAACCTGGAACAGATAAATCGTTGGGGAATCCGGTGGAAAACCATGTACAAAACGGCACCCGTTTTGAACCAGATACCGGGGAAGATTTTGTATATGGCGGATCGATTCCAGCGACATCATTTCGATTGATTTGAGGATGGAAATCCTGGCCTCATCGTTGAACCAAGATACCTGCTCTGAATCGATGACGGCATATTCGTGGTTTCCAAGGACAGATGGAATATGCAGAGATATCAGTTTCTTAACAACCTTTTCCGGATCGGGCCCATATCCGATGTTGTCGCCAAGCGAAAATACGGAAGAAATTTTCTTTGAATCAATATCTTCCAATACGGCGCAGAGTGCCTCATAATTTCCATGAATATCCGATATAATGGCAAATTTCATTCAATTTTCTTTCTCGGGCAACGTATTCTAACGGGATTTTTTTTGTATAATAAAAAATCTATATCAAATTGAAGAAAAATTAAAGCAAAAACAGCACGCAAGCTATATGTGATCCGAGGAGGAAAAGACAACGCTTTTCTTGACTTTTATGTTGCAGCAGTGGCATACTCAATTATTCACAACTTCGATCAAACGGCGTTCAGCTGAAGATGTTGATTGTTTTTTCTATTTGATCTGCTACTACCGCTTCATTTCAAGCCGGAACAAATCGTTACCTTCTACCAAAACATAACCAGCTGTTTCCAGCAGGAAAGGGGGGTTGCTATGAGAATACCGGTTAACAGGATACTCTGCGCCACGGACTTTTCTGCGTTTTCCAATCATACTGTTTCATGTGGAATGACGCTGGCAAAGGCCATGAATTCCAAAATCTATATTTGCCATATCATCGATTTAACTTCCATGGTCATTTACGGGGAAGCCTATCTGGACCATTTGGACCATCAGGAAGAAGTCGTTGCCTTTGCCAATGATCAGGTTGAACGGATGGCGGCTGAATACGCGGTTGAAAGTGAGGCAATTATTGGGTTCGGGCATCCTGCTGAAGAAATAACCAGGTTTTCCGAAGAAAAGAAAATTGACCTCGTCATCGCGGCTACCCACGGTCGTTCCGGCTTTAAGCGGCTTATCCTTGGCTCCGTGACGGAAAAGCTGATGAGAAACCTTCATTGCCCGTTACTCATTATTCAAGACTGTAAAAATGCGACCAAAGAAGATACCCTGAAAAAACGTCCGTTCGAAAAAATTATGGTGGGCTGCGATTTTTCAAAAGACTCAATGGTCGCTTTCGAGTACGGCCTCAGCTTTGCCCAGGAATTCGAAGCTGAACTGCATATCGTTCATGTCGTTGAACCAATGGTCTACAAAGATCTATTGATTTCCACCACAGCCAGCGCCGATAAATTTTATACAGATTTACACCAGAATCTGAAATCCAGGCTCCTGAAAATGGTTCCGCCTGAAGTCATGAACTGGTGCGCACTGAAGACGGCTTTGCCCGGTGGACATCCGGATGTTAAATTGCGGGAATATGCCGAGGAAAACGACATAGACCTTCTGGTTGTGGGACTTCGCGGCAGAAGTCTGATGGAAAGTCTTTTCCTTGGTTCGACCACCGAGAGGGTCGTTCGCTCCGCGCCCTGTCCGGTGCTGTCCGTCAGTGTCGACGAAAGCAAGCCGGATTGATTCGAGCGTCACGAAATATAAAATATTATCAAATGCATATCGCAAAATCCTCCCATCGAATGCAACCCGATTAGGGATTCGATAACCGCCTATCCTTGACGGTTCCGTAAAAAATACGATATCCGCGTTACGCGTATCCCTCGTCATTGCGGCGTACCATAAGTACGCCTCATTCCTCGGGATTCGCAAGCCGTATCTCGAACATTTTACGAAACCGTCTGAAGCATGACTTTTTACGAGCCCATCATCCTTGACACCGCCGATAATGGTTCATAAAATATCCATTGTTTATATGTGGACCACAGCCCCTATTTAAAAACGGTGGTTTAACGGTTTTTGGTTATAAATGAGGCAAAGCCGGGGCGGCACGAGATATTCAACTTCCTTGTTTCAAAAGGCAGAAAATGATGTCTGAAGGCGGTATCCAGAAACAGTGGCTTTTTTTTATCCTCTTTTTCACGTTGTTTGTGATTTTCTTTTCTGTTCGAACAGGTGTCCTGCGCCGGGTGAATATAACTGCGGAAGTCTCGTCGGGTAACGGTGGAGACGTGTTGCCTGAAAGAGACAACTGGATGAGCATATTTCAAAACGGCCGTAAGATGGGATATGCTCACCGGAAGTTCGTCAGAAAAGGTCCTGGTTATCAGCTCACGGAGACAGTATTCATGCGGATTAATACGATGGGGCTGGTTCAGGATCTGCAACTTGCAACAACCGGGGATCTAAATTCGGACCTATCACTTGCTGCCTTTACCTTTCACCTGACTTCCGGACTGTTTCAATTTTCGGCAGAGGGCCAAATCAGAGAGGGACAGTTGGATGTACAAGCCGAATACGGGAGCGACCGGCGGACATTTCAGATCCCCCTGGACAGACCGATCTATCTGACAGCAGGTATTCTGGATGCGGTATCCACTTCGGGGTTAACGCAAGGGGAAACGGCCGTGTTTGATATTTTTGACCCGGCTACCATGTCGCAAACCTCCGTTCGCGTTACCATGGACGGTACCGAAGATATTTTTGTGCTCGGTAAAAAGGAAACCACCCAAAGGGTAATTCTTGATGTGAAAGGGATGCGTCAAACGGCTTGGATTGACGATCAAGGAGGGATTTTGAAAGAGAGCGGTGCGCTTGGGATAACCATGGAAAAAACCTTGCGCGCAGACGCCCGGAAAGGAGTTTCCCAAGGTGCAACCGAAGATCTTACGCGCAAGGTTGCCCCGGTGTCAAACGTGCTGTTTGAAAAACCGCTGGAATTGGATTTTATGGAACTGGAAATCAGCGGGATCGCAACGGAATATCTCGACCTGGATGGTGGCAGACAATCATTTTCAAAAGGAAAACTCACTATTGTCAAGGAAAAAAAACCGACGGGCAACGATGTCGAGCATGAAAAGATTCCCTCCGGTATAAAATCCTATCTTGCCCCCACAGCATTTATTCAATCGGATCATATCCGCATAAAAAACGTTGCGGAAAAGATTGTTGGAAAAGACGATAGCCTTGCAATAAAGGCGGAAAAAATTATTGATTGGGTGTATCGAAATATCGAAAAACGGCCGGTCCTCTCACTTCCCGATGCCCTGTCCACCCTTCAAAATGAAATCGGAGACTGTAATGAACACGCTGTTCTTGTGGCCGCAATTGCACGGTCAGCCGGCATACCCGCAACGGTTGAATCGGGTCTTGTATATATGCGGGGTCGGTTCTATTATCATGCTTGGAATCGACTGTACGTTGGCAGGTGGGTGACGGCGGATGCCGTTTTCGGCCAAATTCCAGCGGATGTCACCCATATACGCCTGGTAACCGGTGCCGGGGAAAAACAGCTGGATCTTATCGGGGTTATCGGGAATATCAAATTGAAAGTGATTGGATACGGGCATGATTGAGCTTCGAAATGTGACCAAATACTATGCAGATTTTCCAGCAGTAATCAACCTTGATCTGATTGTCAATCAGGGATCTGTTTACGGGTTCATCGGCCCCAACGGTGCCGGTAAAACAACAACCATCCGTATGTTGGGCGGTCTGCTCAGTCCGACTTCCGGTGATGTTATTATCGACGGGATCAATATGCGCGAAAATCCGGTGCTGGCAAAACGGAAGATCGGTTTTATTCCGGACAGGCCATACCTGTATGAAAAATTGACGGCGATGGAGTTTTTGCAATTTACGGCAGATCTTTATGGTGTAAACGGAAAACAATTCAAACAAAAAGCAATGGAAAATTTATCCAGATTCTCTCTTAGTAATTGGGCCAACGATCTGATCGAATCCTTTTCTCACGGGATGAAACAACGGTTGGTAATGGCTTCCGCGCTTTTGTACGATCCGGATATCATCATTGTCGATGAGCCGATGGTCGGGTTGGATCCAAAGGCGATCCGGATGGTGAAAAAACTCTTTCGGCAATTGGCCGACAGCGGTGCTACTATTTTTATGTCGACCCATACGCTTTCTGTTGCTGAAGATATCTGTGATTATATTGGTATTATCCATAAGGGACGGATGATCGCATCCGGCCGAACAGATGAACTGATCGGCCTGGAAGCAGGCAAGAACAAGGATCTGGAGGAAGTTTTTTTCAACCTGACAGAAGAAGCCGAAAGTACTGCCGGGTAATGAACACGGAGCACTAAATACTTTTTTTACACAGGTAAAACCAAAAAAAATGTTCAGAAGAAAGCGGAAAACAAGTCATGTTTGAAATCAAAACACTCCTTCGACCGAGACTGAAAACCATCATCCGTTCCATACGGTCCGGTTCCGGGAGCCGATTCAGGGTTCTTATATTCGCCGGTATCGGTCTTGTTTTCTGGGCAGGCATATTCGGGATTACGCTACGGGTGCTCCGATACTTCAAGGGTATTGAAGAAATCGGGGATATACTTTCTTTAAAACTTCTTTCCATGATCTTGATCACCTCATTTGCCCTCCTGATTTTCAGTAGCCTCCTGACATCCCTGTCCAAACTTTATATGTCAAGAGATCTGCATCTGGTACACGCAACACCGGTTCCGGCAGTCAAGATTTTTATGGCCAGATGGATCGACAGTACGCTCGAAAGTTCCTGGATGGTAATCCTCTTTACGCTGCCTGTCTTTTTGTCATACGGCATCGTATATCAGGCTGGCCCATTGTTCTATATCACCTGCGTAATCTGTCTCATATGCCTGTCAACAACAGCTTCGGCATTGTCCGCCATGGTTATTATGGGCGCGGTGCTGGTAGTGCCCGCTAGCCGGATGAAGAATATTTTCATTGTGGTCGGCATTTTGTTTTTTGTGGTCATGTATTTGGCTGTTCGTCTGCTGAAACCGGAATTGCTTGTTGATCCGGAAGTGTTTGATAGCGTATTGCAGTATATTACTTCCCTACAGACGCCGAACTCTCCGTTTTTGCCGTCAACATGGGTTTTTGACAGCATTACGAGCGTATTGTACGACAAGGCTCAAACAAGCCTTTTTCATACAGTCCTTGCATCCAGTTTTGCAGGACTGGCGATTGTTACGGTGTATATCATTGCGGAGCTTACATATTTCAAAGGGTATTCGAAAACACAGACGGCCTCTGTGAGAATTTTTAAAAACAGTCCTGCCCGTTCCTGGAAGCTGCCTTTTATTTCAGCACCGGTTACAGCGTTGGTCCGCAAAGAAGTGAAAACCTTTTTTAGAGATCAAACCCAGTGGTCCCAGCTTTTTCTGATAGCCGCTTTGATGGTAATCTATATTTATAATTTTAAAGTCCTGCCCTTAGAACGTTCCCCCATAAAAACGATATATCTGCAGAACATTTTTTCCTTTTTAAATATGGGACTGGCTTTGTTTGTCCTCACTGCCATAACCGGAAGATTCGTTTTTCCGGCGATCAGTCTAGAAAGAGAAGCTTTCTGGATTGTCCGGACAGCCCCCATCAAAATCAGTCATTTTCTCTGGATCAAGTTTTCTATTTTTCTGCTGCCGTTGCTGGTGTTGACGGAACTGCTTACGATTATCACCAATATTTTTCTCCATGTAACGCCATTTATGATGTGGTTGTCTGTTATCACCGTTTTTTTTCTGGTTCCCGGAATTGTTGCTATGGGAATCGGCATGGGTGCCGCCTACCCGGATTTTAAGGCGGAAAATCCGGTGCAGACGGTAACCGGTTTCGGGGGAATTTTGTTTATGATGTCCTGTGCGCTTTATATTGGATCGGTAATCATTCTGCAAGCCGGCCCGGTCTACCGTATCTTTATGGCCGGTGTTCATGGAAGAACCTTGAACGGGGCGGAATGGATATGGATCATCGGGGCCTTTTCAGTGGCGGCCATTATCAGTATTCTGGGGGTTCTGCTGCCGATGCGATTCGGAGAAAAAAGGCTTCGGGAGAACTGTTCCATCTAAACCGCAATAAACCCCAATGTAGCCTATCGGACTATGCTGAAAACAAGGTGGCTGGCTATGCCATTACTGCAAAAGCGCGAAAACGCCGCTCCGGGCCAAAAGATGCCATAAGTGTCCGTCCACAAGCGGTAGA
>CAZKYZ010000085.1:0-11605 GCA_964557055.1 uncultured Desulfobacterales bacterium | reverse complement strand
ATGGAACCGATCCACTCCAGCAACTCCACCATTTCACGATATCCGTCCCGGGAATATTGAATGTTCCCCAGGCACATGGTGTTGATGAGATAGTTGAATCGGATCCCCTTTTCGTGAACACAGCGAATATGGTCGGCCGCCTCTTCCCGGGTAATCTGGGGAAGCAGGAAAGCAGGACGAACGCCGCCGATGACGTCGGAAGGCAGTTTCCCATACACTTCCTCGGTGCAGGTCTCGGCCAGACCGTCCATGAGGGAATTGTCCCAGTTGGTTGAAACCCTTATTTTCATTCACGTGTCTCCTTTTTTTCAATATCACACCACCGCAGCAGGGCTGCCAGAGGTGAAATGCCATCGTGGTGCCACATCATGGAAGGCAGCGGCATATTTCCGGGGGCGGTAATTCTGGCGACCCCGTATTCGGCCAGTTTGGCCACAAATGCTCGTTCCCGGTCCCCGCCGATGGCCACAGCTGCGTTCTGCAGAAACGGCCCGATCGCTTTGAGGATCGGCAGGACCTGGAAAATATCATCCACGCCCACGACACGCAGGAAACGATTCAAGGGCGACGGCCGGAATATTCCCGGGTTTTTTTCGTACACAACCGTCCAGTCGGTTCCGCCGGGCGAGGCATAAACAGCCACGCCGTCCCCCCGCAATTCCCGCATTTCATACTTCCCGCGCAGCTGGGTAATGGCGGCCGAATCGGCCGGTGAAATCTCACCCCTGGGCATGGCGGCATGCAGATCGCCGTCTTCTGCGCCACTTTTTCGGCAAACGCCGGCACACTTACCTGGCCCCCTTCTTCGGCGTAATAGACATGAGGTGCCAGGCAGGCCTGCTGATCGAACATGGACAGATCATAAGCAGCCGCGGCAGCCAGTTGATCCGCCCGGTCGGTGGTCAGCATCTCTTTTCCAATAACGCCGAATCCGAGTTTGTGCCCGTGAATCAATACCCGAATCCGTCTCGGTATCCGCTCGATGAGGGAGTTCGCGGACCGTATCCCTCCGAAAAAAATCACCGCGTCGGCTTGCTCGAAGGCGGCATCCTCGACCCCCACCTCGCCCCCCCGCCAGTAGAGTACCGCCATACAGCGGGCCAGATCCGGATCAATCTCCGCGACGGTTTTGAGGTACATGGGGGCAAAGGTCGGCTCCCCCGAAGCCACTTTGCCCAGGCAGGCCGATTTCACCAAAGCCGCACGCATGAAGAGAAGGTGCGGCAGGGCCGGTATGTTTTCGGAGAAAAAGGAAACCATCAGGTCCGGCCCAAAGGCTCTGCGGTAGCCCTCCAGTTCCGGGTCGTACTGAAAATCGTCCAGGTAGAGCGGGTTTCCAATTTCCGAGCGGAGCGCCCGCCACATGTCCTCACTCAGGGAGCTTTCCATTTCCACGTCGATACTGGCGGCCACTGTTTCTGCCGAAAAACCGGTCATCACGGGAATGCTTTGCAAGGCGCGTTTGCGATAAACATAGCCTTTGTCCATCCATCGGCGCGATGCCCGGTCGAGAACCTCGATGATGTGAGCGAGGGGCATGCTGCGCAGATATTTCTCCTGGTTCTTGCGCAGGTAATCGCACAGTTCGCCCACCACCGCCCGGGTAATTCTCGGTGTGCGCAGGCACACTTCCACATCACCCCGCTGAAATGTTTCCGTATCGTATCCGGAAATTTCCCCGCTGAATTCGGGCGGCAAATAAAATCCGTCAATTTCCAGCATTCTGTCTGTCATTTTCTGCGCCCGCTTTTATTCATACGCCAACCGGTTCTCCGGTATGTCTGGTGATTTGCACCGATTTCGAAAATTGGATTTTTGCGTCATGCAGACATGGCCTCCGTCAATTCATCAATGGTCAGTGAACAACCCCTAGCTTCCCCATGTCCGGCCGGCCCGATCACTTCGAATCCGCCGTCGACAGCGACACCCAGATCGTCCGTCTGCAGGGCAAAAATATGCCCCCGGTTTCCAAGGTCGCAATGCTTCAGCAGGCCTATCTCCCCGGAGGGGAGGGGTGCCAGGGTCTCCGGATCGACCACCAGTGTGCGCGTCCAGGGCGGTGATATTTTTTTCCGTCGGCCTGTGATAGCGCCGACCGAATTCCGCAACGAATCATCATAAAACTGGGATGCCGTCTCCGTCATACCCAGCAGGTTGACACTGTAATTCTCCGGAATCTCCAGGTATCGTGCGCACATTTGGATGAATTCATTTCTTCCCACTTCCCGGCTGCGGCCCTTGAACCCGCCGGCATCCAGACAGCGGGAACCGGCCGGCAATTCGAAAAGGTGCCCCTGTTTTTCGCAATAATCAAAAAAATTGACAAAACCGAATGAACCGCCGCAGACGGCTACCGGTCGATTTTGCGCAGTCGCCTCCTTGAGAACCGCAACCAGCTGTTCCGGTCGAAACCCCTCCGGGCCAATCATAAAGCGGCTGTCCGGCGAACCGAAATTCTCGATCAGGTGGTTCATTCCGTAAACCATAATCATTTGGGGCGCCATCACCGGATCGGGGGCCAGGATCAGCATTGTCGGCCGGTTCTCATCGGGAAACAGAAAAGTCCTGCCGGCAACACGAATGGTTGCATCCATCAGGCACAGCCCGCCCGGGTCATAGCCGACCGTCCCTTTCTCGTCTCCGGCGCTGGTACCGCTGGTCAGGAAAGTGCGGGAGGTATGCGCTGGAAGCAGGCAAAATTCGGCCGCTTTGAACGCATCGGTGGGCACCGCCGGTATCTGCTGCCAGGAATCGATGCCATCCGGCGCAATGCCCCGTTTGCGACAGTATCTCCGGTAGAGTGGGATTCCGTCATACTGAAGACGAAAAACCGCCAGTGCCAGTTCATCAAATGTCTCCGTATCCGGGTTGTCAATGCCTTGCTCGATATAGGCAGTGATCCGGCTGTCGAGTTCGCGGACCGCATCCGGCAAATCGTTCATTGCGGTTGTCTCACATGTACGGTGATCATCTTTTTTTCCATCAGCTGTGTCAGTACCCGGGTCAATTCGTCAACGCCGCCCCCCTGTTCTTCAGCCAGCCGGTCAATGGTTCGGGAACCGTCCATCCGCTCCGCCAGCCACCGCCATTCCCCTTCCAGGCATTGAAGCAGCGCCTCTTTCCGGGCCAGGCTTACCGGCAGCATCCCGGGCTGCAGTTCCGGCAGTTCTTTATAATCGGGCCCGATGACGAAATCAGCAGCCCGGTAGGCAAACAGGGGAGGTTCCATACCGAATTTACAGGCGTATACATACCGGTAGGCACTCAACCCGGCGGTGATCCCCTGGGAAACCGCCCGGGAAAAGGAGTTATACCCCCCCATGGTGACATCACCGGCAGCCAGGATGCCGGCGGTATCGGTCTGCATGTCCGCATCTACCCGAATAAATGGTCCGGCAAACGACCCGCTGTCTGTGCCGTCGATCATAATACCATGTCCCGGCGCCAGTTCATAGGAATTGAAATCGAGCAAGGCTATTTCGCAGTCGAACCGCTGAATTCCCTCACGCGTTTGAATTTTTACTCCGCTCAGCCGGCCTTCGCCGAGGTATTCCTCCACCCGGCCGACAATCACATCCAGGGACTCACCCGCCGCCGGGCCCTCTCCAGAGCCCTCCATAAGAAAGGTCGGCATCTGTCCGGGCAGCGCCAGTTCCCGTATCAGGGGAATGAGATTGACCAGTTTGGGCCCACCCACCACAACAATCTTTTTCCCGCAATTGTCGCTCAAAAGCTGACGGATTCTGGACACGATAAACTCGTAGCCCATACTGGTAACCGTCAATCCTTTCCCCAGGTATTCTTTTTCGTTTACCAGCCGCTTGATTCCTGCGGCCACCACGACGGCCAGGCACCGGTAGACCGTTCCGTCCCGGGTGATCACCTTTTTGACGGCCTGTCCTCCCTCGATACGAATCACTTCTGCGCGCCGGATCGGAATGTTCAGCTGATCGATATCAGCGCCGAACCGCTCCATCATTTCCGTCTTTTCGACTTTCCAGGAAGGTCCCGCGAAAAGGCAGCCTTTCCAGGCAGCCAGCCCGCCCGGCGAAGCGCTCTCCAAAAGCAGGGTGCTGCAGGAAACCGCCTTGTATCGCTTAATCCAGCGGGTTCGCACCGCGGCGCTCAGCCCGGCAGGTCCGCCGCCGACAACGATAACATCCCAGTCGTATTCTTTTTCCTGTCCGCGGCTCATTCTTTTTTCCGCTCCTGCCGGATTTCGTTTTGCAGATACGGCACCAACCCGCCGAAATCCAGCACCCGTTTGACATGAAGATCCGGCGGGGTGAAGGGAACCCCGGCGCCGTTTTGCGGACAAACCGTTTGGGCGGTGAGATTGATGATGATCTGCTGATTCCGACGAACCACTGTCTGCAGGGTATCGCAGCACAGTGCATAGATACCCAGATTGATCAGGCTGCGGAAAAATATCCGGGCAAACGAACGGGCCAGCACCGCCCTGACGTTCCAGGCTGCCAGGGCCCGCACCGAGGTCTCCCGGCTGGATCCACACCCGAAATTCTCTCCGGCGACAATAATAATGTCTCCCCCTGCCGATGGCTGCGGCCCCGTCGCATGCATCCGCCGCATGCCTTCCGCCAGACCGGCTTTGACGGTCTCCTCGTCGAGGCTGAAATAATCCGGAGGATGAATAATGTCTGTGTTGATATTGTCGCCCAGAAGCCAGACACTGCCGGACAATTGACGGCTGGCAGGCTTCATGGCAGAAACTCCCGCGGGTCGGTAACGACCCCGGCGATAGCGGTGGCGGCGGCGGTGGCCGGGGATGCCAGCATCACGTTTGCCTGCGGTGACCCCATCCTGCCTTTGAAATTCCGGTTGGAAGTGCTGAGGCAGGTATCCCCATCGGCCAGGATGCCCTTGTCGATGCCGCCGCAGGGGCCGCAGGATGGATTCATGATCACACCGCCGGCGTCCAATATGGTCCTGAGATACCCGTGATCCATGGCTTCTGTGTAGATCTTGGTCGAAGCCGGTATCACCAATAACCGGGTTGTGAAACAGATCTTATGGCCTTTTAATATGGATGCTGCCATGCGGATATCCGTCAATCGCCCCCCGGTGCAGGACCCGATGAAGACCTGGTCGACACGCTCCTTTTTGACATCGGATACCGGAACCACGTTGGCCGGGCTGTGCGGCAGCGCCAGCACCGGTTCCAGATCCGACAGCTCCAAGTTCCATTGCGCATTGTATTCGGGCTGGAAATCACCCGGCCAGCCGGAAGGCTCGCCGTTATCACCGCGGTTGCGGAGATATTCGGCCGTAATCTCATCCGGATAAAAGAGCCCGTTTTTGGCACCGCCCTCCACTACCATATTGCAGACCGCAAACCGGTCATCCATGCAAACGGCCTGTGCTTGATCTACAAACTCGACCGCCTGCCAGGCGAAACCGTTTTCGCCACCGCGGCCCAGAAGATCTAAAATCAGGTCTTTTCCCATGACACCCGGGGGGAAATGACCGTTCAGGTCCACTTTTACGGCCTGCGGAGGCCGCAGCCATGTTCGGCCGGTCACCAGGGTATAGAGGATGTCCGTCGATCCCATCCCGGTGGCCAGACAGCCCAGGGCCCCGGCCGTGACAGTATGGGAATCAGAGCCCAGAACAAGGCCGCCCGGTTTTACCCAGGGGCCTTCCACCAGCAGTTGATGGCAGATGCCGCCGTATACGGAACGGTTGGGCAGCCTGTTTTTTTCCACGTAAGACAGGACCTTCCGGACGATGTTGGCCCGCTCCACGGAAGCCGGCGGAGCGAAATGATCAATGGTCACCAGGATCTTGTCCGGGTCCCAGATCTCCCTGTTCAAGCGGGCAAGATCGTCCAGCAGCAGGGCCATGGCCGGTTCGTGCAGCAGCACAAAATCCACGCGTACGGACAGGTATTCGCCTTCCTGCTCTCCGGCGGCATGTCTTCGGATAATCTCTGCGCTGATCCCGTTATGCACTGTTTTCAATGACCTCATTGACGATATCGATAAACGCCTGCCGGGGGAAATTAAGGCTGCTCTCGTGAAAACGATGAACCGCCTGGATCATGGCTGCGATCTCTTTTTTGTTTTTATGGGAACGCTGCTGCTTGATCCGCCGCAGAATTTCCCGGACCTGGCCGTCATCCGCCGTGATCTTCTCCTTTTCCAGAAGATGCCGGATAGTGCCGGCACCGGTGTGTTTTCCAAGAACGAAAGACATTTTGCGGCCGGCCGTTTCCGGTTTAACACCGGTATAAGTGGCTCCGTTTTTCAACAGGCCGTCCACATGAATCCCGGATTCATGCCGGAAAGCGTTGAAACCCACAATGGGGGCATGCGGCGGTATCAGAATGCCGGAGGAAACCTCCACCAGCGCAGACAGTTCCATCATCCGGGTCAGGTCCATCCCGCTGGAACGGCCTATATTTTTCTGCGCGGCAATGGCCACCTCGTGTAAAGCGGCGTTCCCGGCCCGTTCCCCGATCCCATTGACGGTCACGGCTGGATAATCCGCCCCGGCGGCAATGGCGGCAAGCGTGTTGGCCGTCGCCATGCCGAGATCGTTGTGGCAGTGAACACCGATGGCCACGCGGCCGCCCACCGCTTGGCGGAGATCTTCCACCTGGCGTTTGATCATAAACGGGTCGGCAATGCCGACCGTATCGCACAGAAACAGCCGGCCGGCACCACACCGGGCGGCGTGGGTTACCAGATCCCCCAGAAAATCGGGTTCCCCGCGAGTGCCGTCTTCGGCAACAAGGTTGACCATCAAACCTTTCCCTGCGGCATAACGGATATGCCGTTCCATCTCCCGCCGAAGTTCAGCCTCCGTCATATTCAATTTGTACCGAAGATGCGATGGGCTGACCGGGCAGATCAGAAAGATTTCATCGGCACCGCATTCCAGGGCAAGGTCGATTTCGGTGCGGCTGAGACGAACGGAAACGCCTATGGATGCAGAAAGGTCCAGCTTTGCAATGGCTGCCAGGGCCTTTTGTTCATCTTCCGAAACAGCCGGCATGCCGGCATCCAGGATAGCTACCCCCGCCCGGTCCAACGCCCTGGCAATCGCCAGTTTTTCTTCCAGGGTAAAAAAAACGCCGGGGGTCTGTTCCCCTTCCCGCAGGGTGCCGTCTACGAAGTGGATATCAGCCACGGGCACCTCCGGTCTTCAGTTGCATGTAACGGCAATAGATCCTCCCCATAAACGGATGGCTGCTTTTGCGCGGATTGGGATGATAAGAACAGTGCCGGCGGCACTTTTCCCCGCGCAGCAAATGCGCAAACCCGCTGCTGTCCAGATGGTGATCATCGTCCCCGTATTCCGGGATAAAATAGCCGATGCCTTTACCCTCCGGCGAGCTGTCCCGGTAATAATCGGCGAATGTTCGGCGGGTCAACACGACACCGAAAGCCTCGGGGTCCATATACCACGGTGAGGCCGGCTCCATGCCGATGGGTGATGTCCACATCCGCCGGATATTCTTGAACCGTTTTCGAATTTTGTTCCGCAAGGCGGCCGTCGTGTCAAGATCGGCCCGGGTTTCAAACGGTATCCCCATGGAAAAAAACAGATCGACCCATATGCCGCTCTTTTCGGCCGTGGATATCGCTTTCAGCAAGTCTTCGTTGGAATAGGTAAAACTGCGGTTGCGGTTGCGCACGGATTCATTTCCGGATTCCGGGGAAATAGCCACAATCGAATTCTTGCGGTCAAAGGTCGCCGCAAATTCGGTCATCAGGGTTTCGGAAGGCAGTGAAAACGACTCGAAATAACAGGCCGGCCGTATGTTTCGCCGGCGAAAAATCGGGAAAAGTGTGCGAAAATAGCGTTCCCCCTCTTTTCCGGGATCGAAAGCGATGTGCAGCATCTCATAGCCGCCGGACAGGGCTTCCCGGGCGGTATCGGCCACTTTTTGCGGATCCCGGAAGACAACTCCCCGCCGCCCGTTTACCAGCCGTTGGGCCTTGGCACCGCCCCCGCACCAGGTACAGTTACCCGTACAGCCCCGCCCGATGTTCAGCGGGAACAAAGACGGCCCGAAATGAAAATGCTTCCGGTTCTGGTCGGGCGTCAGCCCTTTGGACCAGACAAAGGGAATCCCGAAGTATTTCTGATACAGGCGGTTCTGTTCCAACAAGGCGGTATTGGCATAGGAGGAACGGTCCAGATCCCCTTCCGAGGCGGTATAGGTCAAGGGGTTTTCAATGATGGTATCACCGCACCGCCAGGTGAGGTTGGGAATGTCGTGCCGGTCGGAGCGGGATGTCAGCGCCTGCAGGAGCGCCGGCAATGGTTTCTCGGCATCTCCCCGGATAATCCCATCGAAATGCCGGGAAAACGATAAGAGTTCCCGATGAAAAAAACTGGCGGTATATCCGCCGGAAAGGACGAAGGCTTCCGGACAAACCTGTTTGACCTGTTCGGCGGCCTGGACGACGTGGTAGGCCTGCTGATGCCAGTGAAGGGGAATGGCCACCACATCAGCGGGTGATTTCTGTAAAAATTGTGCCGGGGAAAACTGTCCGGTTTGCAGCCATTCGATACCGAGGTGGAGTATTTTCACGCGAAAGCCGGCCTGTTCCACCAGATCTGCCAGGGCCCAGGTGCCCATGGGGATCAGGTTCACCGTCATGAATTCCCCGTAGGGCTTGTAATGGCTGCGGAATTTGGGAACGTGAATGATTAGCAGTTCCACTTTTGTGGGCACCGAAGTCCTCCCTGGCATTAGCGCAAAAGGGTTTTCTTACTCCCAATCCGCCGCCTTTGTCAACAATCCTTCGGATGCCCCCAGGATAGATAGACATTCATTCCGCCTGATCTTTTGTGAATACCCGGGTTTGTTTGTTTTGGGTTATCCTCTGTGCCTTGATGGGGGATTCATTTCTTTACAGGCTATCCATTGCATAAATCGCCGATTCCCTGTATACACTCAAAATAGTGGTTGTTTCGCCTGCAATGCCGCCTGCTTGGACCGTTACCGCGGAACCCGCAAAAACCGGTTACATTATCGAATATAAATGAAAGGGCTTCTTTTCTCATGACGCGTCTCAAGATATCTCTTCGTATCGCTGGTTTTATCTGTCTTTTTTTTCTGGTTGGCGCACATCTTTATGCCGCCGAAAAAAACAATCCCTACCGGATCGGTGTTAACCTGGAAATCACCGGACCGTGGGCCAATATCACCAAAACCCTGGTCATGGCCATGGAAATGGAGGTCGCACGGCTCAACGAGATGGGCGGCATCAATGGGCGCCCGTTGGAACTGGTCATCCGGGACAACGGCTTTGACATCGCCCGGGCGTCTGCGCATATGATCACGTTTGCCGCCGATCCGAATGTGCTGGCCGTGGTAGGCCCCTTTGAAGACAACTTTCAAGCGACGACGCGGGCCATTGCCGAACGCGAAAAAATAACCAACATCATCGTATGCCCTTCCAATCCGGAAGTCCGCAAACAAAACCAGCGCTGGTCCTTTAACATCGCCCACAACGACCTGGTTGTAACCGAAAAACTGGCCGACCTCTGCGCCGCCCGCGGCTATAAAAAAGTCATGGTCTTCGCGGGAAACTGGCCCCTGGCGCGCAGTCTGGCCGAGAATTTCAAAGCGGCTGCCGGCCGCAAGGGAATAGCGGTGATCATCTCCCCGGAGACCCACAGCCCCACCGATATCGACATGACTCCGCAATTGATCAAGATCATGCCGGAAATAACATCTGAAAGAATAGATGCCCTGTTCGCCTCCACCGGAGGCCCCCCGGGACCGATTATCTGTAAAAATGCCCGCAAGCTGGGTATAAACCTGCCGATCCTGGGGACCCATGCCTTTGGATTCGGATTCATCATCGGCATCGGCGGCGAAGCCGTCGAAGGCGTCGAGTTTCCCACCGGAAAAACAGTGGTGCCGTACCAGCTTGAAGACAACGACCCGGTTCGTGAAACCATTATCGACTTTCAGGAAAGGATGATGGCCCGCTACCAGATCGGAGCGGACCAGGTTTCCGGCCACGGGTACGACATCATCTGGATGATCGCTGACGCCCTGGAACGGATCGGCCAGGACACAACCCGGGAGTCCTTTCGGAATGCCTTCGAATCCATTGACAGCTTTCCGGGTTGCACCGGCATCTATACATACAGCCCGGAGGACCACGATGGTCTCACCAAAGAGGATATGGTGTTTGTCACCGTCCGCAATCACCGGTTCGAACGGGTCGTCCTCGACGGGTTCGAATAAGGCGGAGCTGGAGGGTTGTCCATCGAAATCTATGGTTATCTCGTGCTCGCCGGCCTCACCACCGGAGCCGTGTACGCACTGATCGCGCTTGGTTTTGTCACCATTTACCGGTCGTCCAACATTCTGAATCTGGCACAGGGCGAATTTGTCATGCTGGGCGCCCTTGGTACGGTCTTTCTGCTGAAAACCTGCGGGCTGCCCTACCCGCTTGCCGCCGTGCTGTCTGTCTCAGTGGTTTCCCTTGTGGGGCTGCTGGTTTACCGCTGTTTCATCCATCCGATCCGGCGGGAGCCACTGCTGATCCTGATCATGATCACCATCGGGATCTCCTTTTTGCTAAGCGGAACGGCTGGGGTGATTTTCGGCCCCGATCCGCAATCCCTTCCGGCCTTTCTGCCCGGAGATGCCATTGACCTTGTCGGTGCCATCCGGGTGGACCGGCAAACCCTCATGGTCCTTTTCATTACCGTCTGTCTGCTGCTGCTGTTGTTCTATCTTTCCCGCTTCACGCCTCTGGGAAAGGCCATGGAAGCGGTTTCCACCGACAGGCTTGGTGCCGACCTTTCCGGTATACCCGGCACCCGGATCATTATGGCCGCTTTCGGCATCAGTGCCGCGGTCGGAGCTGTCGCCGGTATCGCCATAACCCCCATTTTTTTCACCCAGTACAATTCAGGCGCCATTCTCGGGCTAAAGGGATTCACCGCCGCCGTTATCGGGGGGTGGGGCAAATACTCCGGAGCCGTCCTGGGAGGATTCCTGTTAGGGGTGACGGAATCCGTCAGCATCGGTTTTATACCTTCCGGCTACCGGGATGCGATTTCCTTCGGTATACTGATCGCAATCCTTTATGTACGCCCCAAAGGCATATTGGGCTCTCGGGCCCTGGAAGAATCCAGAAAATAATGCTGAAACGGAATTATATCAAACGGGGTGAAGTTTATTTGTGGATCGTCTTCCTGTTGCTGCCGCTGCTGCTGAACAATATTCACATCACCCATTCACTCGTTATCGCAGGGACCTATGGAATCGCTGCCCTGGGTCTGTCGCTGTTCATGGGAACCGCCGGCCAGATCTCCATCGGCCATTCCGCTTTTTTCGGTGTGGGGGCATACAGCATGGCCGTACTGACAACCCGGTTCGGACTGCCCCCGGCCATTGCCCTGCCGACAGGTGGCTGTCTGGCCGGAGCCGTGGCGCTGGTCATCGGGCGGCCGCTGTTAAAATTTCGGGAATATTTCCTTGCCCTGGTATCCATCGGCCTGGTTCACATATTCCAGGTTCTGGCAACCCAGATGGAATGGCTGACCGGAGGCGTCTCCGGTATCTACGATATCCCCTGGTTTTCATTATTCGGCTTTTCGTTCGACAGCC
>CAZKYZ010000084.1:0-11638 GCA_964557055.1 uncultured Desulfobacterales bacterium | reverse complement strand
GGTCAGCAGTTCTGTGTGAACCCCCAAGTCTTTTTTGTTATCTAGTGTCCATCCATAAACCCTAGATTTTCGGGCTCGAAAATCTTAAAAAATGACCTGCTGTCTCATAGCAGACACTGGAATCCACTAATGAGAGGAACAAGCAACACAATCTTGTATAAAAAAGCGCGTTTGGGGAACAGCTATCCAGCGGCCTTTATATGCCCCGGCGGACGCGCAGTGCTATGTCGCGACTGTTTTCCATCTTGCCATCGTTAGCAAATTCGCTGCAACCACCGATGACAGAACGTAGCATTTGAATGAACGAAATCCTTTCCAGGTACAGCGTGTCAATCCGAAGCTGCGTTTGAGCCAGGATATTCCGGACTCAATACCTGCTCGAAAGCGGCGGAGTTTTTTGTATACATAATTGCTGCGGCACATATCCGATTCCTTCATGCCGCGCTTTGTGGAAAAACAGACATCTTTGATTTTGCGATCCTTTGCCTTTGCCAGGTTATCTTTGGAGGCAAAGCCACCGTCAAGGGCAACTTTCAAAGGATAGCGACCATAGATTTCTTTTTGGCGATCCAGCATTTGTTCCACCAGTTCTGTATCAGCGGGATTGCCTTCAAGAACTTTACAATCCAATATGAGGTTTGAAGGACCACCGGTCAGGCAGATCTTATGGCCATAATGCGTTTCCCGCCGATCCTTGATGATGATATCGATATGGTCTTCGAAAATCGAAAAAACCTTTTGGTCAGCCGGAATACTTTCACCCTGGATTACACGCCGAAAGGCCTGATCGCAGACACGCTTTGACAGGTCGATATAGTGTTGAAATTCATAGTCCAATCCGATCAGGGTAATATCGGTGGTGCACGATTGATTTACGGCCTTTTCAGCTTTTGTGGCACAGCCGATGGTTTTACGGGTGATCTTGAGTAAATCCTCATACAGGGGCTTTCGCTGGTTGTCGTTTTTGGCATACTGGATACCAACCATTCTGCGCTTCGCACGGCGGCAGTGGTCCGTAAATATGATTTTAATGCCAAAGTCATCTCTGGCTAGTCGCAACAGGCGGGTGAGTACCCGGACACAGTCAAATAACTGAACCGAATCGAAAGGCTTATGAATATTGGACTCGACAACGGTACAATCGATTCGTACCTTGCGCCCTTTTTCGATCTTTTTATCTTTGGCGTAGTCCAGTAGATCACGAGAGATACGTTCCCATGTTTGTTCTGAGATTGATTTGATATTGGAGTTGAGGGCGGATTTTTTAAATCCTTTGTCAGCAAAGCCGATCCGGCAAAAACGCCTGAGACACCGGGAATCAGAAATATGAAACGCCAACTGCTGATACGTGAAATCGAAAAGGCGCAGAACAATTGCTGCACGCAGAATCTGATCTGCGCTCATGCCTTGCGCACCGGTTCTGCGGTGAAAGGTTTTGCCTTTATTAAGATCTTGCAGAACATATTCGCAGATGGTAGGGGTATTGTCGATGATAGCGCTGATCGCTTCCAGCTCTTTTTGTTGGGGATGTTGGGAATGACTGGTTGCAGGTTCCATCAGCGGCATTTGTTTTTGCTGTTTTTCGCGCATTTTGTGTGTGCCCTTTTTCTTGTTAGTTCTGTAATATCAGGCTGTTTGGCAATATCCTTATACTACAGTTAGCAGAAAAAGTCACCACAAAATGCGCTTTTTTATTTGATACCGGGTAGTTATGTTCCCGGATGGACACTAGCTATATTAAGAAGTAAAAAAACAGAACCTTTTGCTTCACCGGATTCGGGCCAAAAGGTGGCCCTCCCCGGTGAGCAATACGCTATACAGGTATATATTATGAGCTTGAAAATTCCATATAATCTCAGCTTGAAGGTTGCAGATTTCCCTGAATCTTCTTCTGGTTTCAATCAAGTTACTTTGATTTTGATTGACGAACGTAAAATTAGTGAGGTCTATCTGGCACAGGGAGAGGCGATCGTAAGAATTCGCAATAAATCAATATCAGGGATTAGTGATTTAGACTTCAGTCTTTTTGAAATAAAAGATGTGATCTCAGAAGTATGACTCAGAAAATGTCGTAATGTTCTGGCATAAATATGAGGTTGGTATATAACCAAATGATTGTATAACCCAAGCTTTCAGTCCGACTGGCTTATCGCGGAAGTTCTGTCGAGTTCAAGTGCTATTTGAAAGATAGTCACTTTTTCCCACTTAATTACTAATATTCCACCAGCGGCTGAAGCTGGCATTGGGCTTCTATAAATTCAGAGAAATGGAATGACTCGAAAACATGTAGGCATCGTTCTATTTAATGATATTGAGGTCCTCGACTTCTGTGGCCCATTTGAAGTATTTTCGGCAACTCGCCTCAATGAGGAGAAACGACGGACTGAGCCTTCACCATTTGAAGTTTCTCTTATCTCTGAGACCCTTTCTCATGTCACTACAACAGGTGGAATGAAAGTCATGCCCCAATATTCATTCGAAAATTGCCCACCAATCGATATTCTTGTTGTTCCTGGTGGAATGGGGTACGCGTAAGGAATTGAGCAACCCGGTAATGATCGAATGGCTACGTAAACAGGCTGCTGAAGTTGGAACACTGACTTCTGTCTGTACCGGATCCATGCTGCTGGGATTCGCCGGCCTGTTAGACGGGTTGCATGCGACGACTCACTGGCGCTCACTTGACTGGATGCGAGATTCCTTTCCTGAAGTGAGTGTTGAATATGAACAGCATGTGGTTTCAGATGGTCGCGTATTCACATCGGCCGGTATCTCGGCAGGAATCGACATGGCTCTAAAGGTGGTTGCCCGATATTATGGTGAGGATATTGCACAAGCTGCGGCTGCACATATGGAATATCCGTTTCCGTTAAGCAATGAACGCAGGATACATCTTTAACCCAACCCGTAGTTTCAGCGGACGCAAAGGGCTGCGCCGCCGATTAAATCGTTAGTGTCATAAATTAAAGTAGTAGCAAATTGCGACCAGCTAGAAAGGGAATCCGTATCTATGCCGATAAAAAAGCCATTGTTGATGCGGATCTGGCCCAATTTTGCGGTTTTCCGATCAACCCATAATTATCTACTAAATTGATAGAATTATTCGCCACAAATCCATAAAGATTCAGCCCTCCACTACTCTTTCCCCGGCGCCATCCGCATTCGATATTTGACAGGTTCGTCATCCACGCTGAAGTACTCGTGGGCGAGCCAGGCGTCGACCATGTCGGTGTTGTGGGGGCTCATGAAGTGTTCGGCCGCGCCGGTGATGAGCATCATATAGCCCTTGGGCTCCGGGTCGAACCGCACGATGATGCGCGGCGCCGAGGCCAGGTCGGCGATGTAGGGGGGGGCCACTTCGTTGAAGCGGGCCCGGTTGTTGGTTTCACCGTCGCCTTCAAAGGGCAGCGGACCGTAGTTCACGAGGGGACGGAGGATCGCTGACTTTCCCAGCACATGGTCGAAGCGGATTTTATGGATCTCCCCCCAGGCCCATTTCGTCGGGTTGCCGGTGCCGAATTCCTTTTCCAATAGATCGCAGCTCTCCCGGAAAGCCCGATCCGCGATGTCCGCAGCGGTTTCCTTGGCCGGCGTGTTCACATCGTCGAACAAGGGGCTGTCCGTTTCCAACATACGGAAGAAACTTTCCATGCTGATATAACGCTCCGCGATATATTCAGCCGCCAGGTCCGCTCCCAGTTCGTCCGCCAGGGTCTGCATTGCCAGACGAACATAAAAAGTGTTGTAGATGGAGGCGCCGGCCGAGTCCTTGCGGTTGTCGCCGTCCCAGGCCAGCACGATATCGTAGGCCTGCTTGACCATGGGGTTCTCGTTGCCGGCGGTTACGTCCCGTTTGATGATGGCCTGGATCTTTTCAGCCAGCACCGTTCTGGTGTCGGTCTGCATCTGCTTGCAGTAGTCCACATCGATGTTGTCCTTTTCCCGAAGCATCGTGGCGATGTTTTCGTACCGATAGCCCGGTGCGTACGTACCGTTGATGTCATAGGGCAGGTTTTGCACGTTTCGATTGTTGGCGGTGGCGATAAATCCCCGCTCCGGGTTTTTGACCATCGGGTAGTGGTCGTCGGGGATATTGCCTTCCCAGTTCGCGGCTGTTGTGGTTCCATCGGCAATGCCGTTACCGGTCCCCGGATTTCTTTTCGGGAGCGAACCAACCACCCGGAAGGCGATGTTGCCTTTATCGTCGGCGTAGACCATGTTCTGGGGCGACATGCGGATGCCTTTCACCGCAACGAGGAAATCCTCGTAGGTTTTCGCCTGGTTCAATTGAAAGAACCCCTGAATGTCCATGGCATCGAAACCGGTCCAGTCCAGGCTCACGTCGAAACCCAGGCCCGGGAACGTTTCCGTGAGCACCGGTCGGCGGCCGCAGTAATACAGGGTCTTTTGAACCGGATCCTTGCCCTTGATCTTAATTTCCACGGTCCTTTCGACCAGCGGCAGGTCCTTTCCATCCAGAAGGTGGGTCTTGTTCTGCCAGTCGATAGATTCCTGAAAGAGGTCTACCGTGTCGGCCCCCTGGTTGGTGAGCCCCCATGCCAGATGCCGGTTGTATCCCGATGCAATGAAGGGAATCCCCGCCACCTGGGCGCCGGTAACGTCGAAGTCGCCCGCCTTCACCCGAAGGATATAGAAATCATTGGGCATTTTGGACTGATGAACCTGCATATCGCTGCAGAGAATGGCACCCCCATGGGCGGTCTTCCGGGGCCCGATGGCCCAATTGTTGGAGGCGGAGCGGCAGCCCAGGAGCCAGTCCAGCTCTTTCACTACGGCTGCGAGCTTTTCCTCCTGCACCCGGGAAGCCAAACGGTCTTCGATGATGGTGGGCGTGTTCTGAGGAATATAGTTCATGAGGGCAGCAGCCTTTTCAGAGCCGATCTTCTGGACGATGCGGTGATACAGCAGCTCGTGCTTCATGTTGTAGGCCAGGCTCCAGTTGAGCATCATACCCACCATAATTGAGTCGGCGATTTCCCATTTTTCCGTTCCCATGCCCATCAACTTCATGTAAAGGTTGGGCCCCTTCGTATCGAGATAATGGTTCACCCCGTCCACGTATCGCTGGTAAAGAGCCGCATTGGCGGGATCCAGATCCATTACGGCCTTTTTCGCCCGCCCGGCGAAATCGACCGCCCGCAGAAAAACGTCTTTGGACAGGGCGCTTCCCCCTGCGAATTCGGAGATGCGTCCCTGCCCCACCCGGCGGGTGAACTCCATCTGGAAAAGCCGGTCCTGACCGTTGACGTACCCCCAGGCGAAAAAGAGATCCGGAAGGTTTTGCGCGGTAATCGTGGGCACAGCGAAGCGGTTCCGCTCGATGGCAACCGGTGCCGAGAGCTCCGAGGCCGTAATGTCGGTCGAATAATCCGGAAGACCGCTGCGCAGGAAGAAGTACGCTCCTCCAGCGGCGACGATGACAACGCTGACTGCGACTGCAAATATCTTCTTCATGGGAACCTCCTGGGGTAGTGGGACGAGACGGCATGTGCCCCTTGTATAGAATAACGACGGGTGAAAATCAACGTTATTGATGGCCCCGGTTACTGTTGTTCATAATGGTCATAGGGATTTCCAGGATAGTCGGTTTTCAATCCGCCCACTTCATCCGCACGCTTGCTGCTTAAGTCACAGGCCCGTTCTTTCTTATAATAGTCAAATGATTTGCAAGCAAAATTTCTTTCTGTATCACAGGCGATCACACAGTCCTCGGGGTTTACATTGATCAGTTTTCGGTCGTTGTAGCCGCTGATAGCGGCGTTGGGGGTCAACTTGTATCGGTTCGTCGTTGCCGACATTGCATGCGCGGCAAGAAAAGTTTTTTTTGTGTAATGATCATACGGGTTGCCCGGATAGTCTGTTTTCAGTCCGTTCACATCGGTTGCAGACCTGTCGCTGAGATCACAGGTCCGTTCAATGCGGTTATAATCAAATGACTTGCAGAGAAAGTTTTTCTCCGCATCACAGGCATGCATGCAGTCTTCCGGACTCACATTTGACAGTTTGCGGTTGTTGTGGCCGCTGATGGCGGCATTGGGGGTTTTGCCGTACCCGCTTATTCTGCTCTGTCGCAGCGTGCCTTCCTTCTTGTGGTTTTCGGCACGCCTGTATAGCTCGGGTGAGGCATCCGGGTGAAGGGGGGACAGGCGCACCAGGTCCTTGCCGATTATGTCAACAGCAGCACAAACCGCATCATCCGTCAGGTAGATAAAACTGCCGTACCGGTCCTCTGTAGTGCAGTGTAGATCATTATATACGACGATGGTTATGGTCGTGTCTGCTTCATCAGGGTAATGCCGGGTTAGCCGATTGCTTTTGATTGTCATGCGGACGGTATCTGCCGGGCTTGTATCCTGCTGCACCCATTCGCCCTGCAAAGCGCCCAATGTCGAAATACCCCCTGGTTGCGCGCAGGCGGGGGTTATGACCATGCCAAATAAGAGAATAACGGGCCAAAAAGCACTGTTTTTCATAATTATCCTCACTTGTGTTTTGGGGGAATTACGATTCAAAGCGGTACGCTGCGGAATTCATTTTTACACTTTGTAAACAACCCTGACATACAATTCCCCTCATCCTCTATTTTTTAAAATACATTTCTTAAAAAATAGCAAATGATTACGGTCGGATTGACGTATTTCCAGTCGCCTGACGGCAGTGGCATATTCTTTGCGATATCCGTAAAAACCGGACAACACAAAACCGTCCCGGCGGGAATTGTCCTGTTTGGCGAAAAAAACCGCCTATAAAAACACCCGGAATCGGACCTGATAATTTAGCGGTCTGTGGCCGCCATTGATCTGATTGAACCATTAGCAAAGGCCGTATCTTTCGATAATGTCGAGGCATACCCCATGGAAGCTCTGAAAAAAGCGCCCTCCCAAACCGGATGTGAAGTACCAAACCGTTTTGATGATCCTTGCTGGCGGAAAGTCAATCGCGTCATGCGTTTGCACGGTTACAGGCCAAGCGCCTTGATTGAAACGCTTCACATGGTTCAGGATACTTTCGGATTTTTGGAGATAGACGCGTTGGAATATGTGGCCAAAACCCTTCGGGTCCCACTCAGCAGAGTATACGCAGTCGCAACCTTTTATCATTTTTTCACCCTCAAACCTCCGGGCAGGCACACCTGGGTGGACTGTATGGGCACGGCCTGTTATATCAGCGGCGCAGCGGAGATCATAAGTGGTATACAACAGGCCCTTACGATCAAACCCGGCGAAACAACCGCCGATGGCGCAATCTCGCTGGTAACGGCGCGCTGCCTGGGTTCATGCGGTCTGGCGCCGGCCGTTGTCTTGGACGGCGAGATCAAGGGGAAAATAACACCTTCGGCTGTTCTGGAAAAAATAGAGAGGTGGAAAACCGATGACGCTTGATGAGATACTCGAAATCGCCCGGATCGAAACCGATCGCGAAGAAGGTTACCGACACCGCATTAACGTGTGTGTCGCAGCCGGCTGTCTTTCATGTCAAAGTGCTTCCGTAAAAGATGCGTTTGCGGAGGAAATCGCAAAACGTGGCCTGGAAAACAGGTGCCGGGTAAAAGGGGTTGGTTGTCTGGGACTCTGTACAGCCGGCCCGCTGGTTGCGATCGAACCAACAGGTATTCTCTACCAGGCGGTTACGGCTGCCGATGTTTCCGATATCCTGGAGGCACTTGACGGCAGCCCCCTGGATCGTTTGGTATGCTCCGGGGATGCCCCGTTTTTCCAGCGTCAGCAAAAAATCGTTTTGGAAAATTGCGGCCGAATTGATCCTGAGCGACTTGAAGATTACATCGCCGCAGGTGGGTACCAAGCATTGCACACAGCTTTGACACGCATGACCCCGGAAGAGATCATCAGAGAAATCGAAAAAAGCGGTTTGCGGGGGCGCGGTGGGGCCGGTTACCCCACTGGTTTAAAATTGTCCACGGTAGCCAAAGCCGTAAATGCAGCCAAATTCGTCATCTGCAATGCCGACGAAGGCGACCCCGGGGCGTTCATGGACCGCAGCGTGCTGGAAAGCGATCCGCATCGGGTCATCGAAGGCATGATCATTGCGGCCCGCGCTGTTGGCGCCAATCATGGTTTCATCTATGTGCGGGCGGAATACCCGCTGGCGGTTAAACGCCTGAATTCCGCCATTGCTCAAGCAGAACGTTCCGGATTTATTGGTAATAATATTTTTCATACGCCCTTTAACTTCGATATCAAAGTCAGACTCGGAGCCGGTGCCTTCGTTTGCGGCGAAGAAACCGCCCTGATCGCCTCCATCGAGGGACGACTCGGCCGGCCGCGCCCACGACCGCCGTACCCCGCTGAAGCCGGCCTTTTTGGATATCCAACCTTGATCAATAATGTGGAAACCCTGGCTAATATTGCACCGATTATACGCAAAGGCGGCCGCTGGTTTTCCGGTATTGGAACAGAAAAGAGCAGGGGCACCAAAGTCTTCGCCCTGGCCGGCCGGGTGAAAAACACCGGCTTAATTGAAGTGCCCATGGGAACGTCGTTGCGGGAAATCGTTTTTGAAATCGGCGGCGGGATTATAGCGGATAAACGTTTTAAAGCCGCCCAAACCGGAGGGCCCTCGGGCGGCTGCATTCCGGAAGATTTTCTTGATCTGTCGATGGATTATGAATCTTTGGCTCAAGTCGGCTCGATTATGGGGTCAGGCGGAATGATTATCATGGATGAAGCCTCTTGTATGGTGGATGTAGCCAAATTCTTCATGGAGTTCTGTCGATCGGAATCCTGCGGAAAATGTGTCCCCTGCCGGGTCGGAACCACTCAAATTTATCATTTGCTGGATAAAATTACGAACGGCAACGGCACAACATCGGATTTATCCAAACTCGATGAACTGTGTGATTTAGTCAAAAACACCAGCCTGTGCGGTCTCGGGCAATCAGCGCCCAATCCGGTGATAAGCACCCTGCGCTATTTTCGCGATGAATATCAGGCTCACATAGAAAACCGGTGCTGTACCGCCGGTGCCTGCCATATCGGCGGCCGAAAGGAAGGATGATGACAAATCCGGCTTATTCAACGATCAAAAACAGAGGTCCTGAACTCGGTAAACCAATCGGTATTTTAACGTTTAAAATCGACGATCGCGATGTCAGTGCGCGTCGAGGCGAAACCATTCTGGAAGTTGCACGTGAAAATGATATTTATATCCCCACGCTTTGCCATCTGGAAGGGCTATCCAGTCTTGGAGCCTGTCGCCTGTGCCTCGTGGAAATCAAGGGGATCGCAAAACTCTTGCCGGCCTGTGTCACCGCTGTGCGGCAGGATATAGAGGTCATCACCGATTCCGGGCGCTTACGGGACTATCGGCGCAAGATTATGGAGTTGATCTTCAGTGAGCGCAACCATGTCTGCTCTGTATGCGTTTCGAATGGTCACTGCGAGCTGCAGGAGTTGGCCCAGAAACTCGGTATGACACATGTGCACTTTGATTACCTTTACCCCCGGTTCAGCATTGATGCATCCCATAAAAGATTTTCCGTGGATCATAACCGCTGCGTGCTGTGCACGCGGTGTGTACGCGTGTGTGATGAAATCGAGGGTGCCCACACATGGGATATCACGCACCGCGGGATTACCGCCCGCGTGATAACGGATCTGAATCAACCCTGGGGGGAGTCGGAAACCTGTACCGGTTGCGGCAAATGCGTGCAGGTGTGCCCGACGGGAGCACTTTCGGAAAAGGGTAAATCGGTTGCGGAAATGATAAAACATAAGGAATTTTTGCCTTATCTGCAAAGCATGCGCCGGAATGGACACTAACAAAACAGGGGCTCCTATGGGCAAAATACGAATGGCAACAACATGGCTTGACGGCTGCTCCGGCTGTCATATGTCCTTACTGGATATGGATGAGCAATTGATCGATATCGCAGGTAAAATCGAAATGGTGTATGGCCCTTTGGTAGACGCCAAGGAAATCCCTGAAAATATTGATGTGGTATTGGTGGAAGGTGCTGTCAGCAGCGATGCGGATGCGGAAAAAATCCATTTGCTGCGCGAGCGGTCGAACATACTGGTCTCTCTCGGCGACTGTGCCGTCACAGCCAATGTTCCGGGAATGCGCAACCGGTTTTCGCCGAAGGAAGTACTAGCACGCGGATACGAAGAAAATGCGACCCGGAACGCCCGGATACCATGGGAAGAAATCCCGGCCCTTCTGGACCAGGCCCGGCCGCTGCACGAATTCGTCGAAGTGGATGTGTTTCTACCGGGCTGTCCGCCACCGGCCAATGCAATTGTATTTATGCTCCAAGAGTTGATTGAAAACCGAATCCCCGATCTGAAAGATAAATCCCGGTTTGGCGCCTGAAATTGGCTGGAGGTATTTCAATGGGAAAAAAAATTGTCATAGAGCCGATCACGCGCATCGAGGGACACGGCAAAATCACGATCACTCTGGATGATCATGGCAACGTCAGTGATGCCAAATTCCATGTGACCCAATACAGAGGTTTTGAAAAATTCTGCGAGGGCCGACCATTTTATGAAATGCCCTCTCTGGTGGAGCGCATCTGTGGCATCTGCCCGGTCAGCCATTCCCTTGCTTCTGCCAAGGCCTGTGATGCCATTTTGGGGGTCCGGGTGCCCGAAACGGCAATAAAACTGCGGCGCCTGCTTAACTGCGGCGAATTTATCGGATCACATGCGCTGAGCTTTTTTCATTTATCATCTCCGGATTTACTGCTGGGAATGGATGCTGACCCCGCGAAGCGCAACATCCTGGGGGTTCTGGAAGTCAACCCGCTCATGGCACACAACGGCATTCGACTGCGCAAGATAGGTCAGATTGTCATTGAGACGTTTGCAGGCAAGCGTATCCATCCTTCATGGGTCGTACCCGGTGGTATAAACGCCGCGCTAACCCGGGAAGATTGTGCAAAAATCGTGGGCTTGCTTCCCGAAGCCAAAAACATTACCCTGGCCACCTTGGGCTGGTTCAAAGATGCTATGAAAAATTTCCGCGATGAGATTGCATCTTTCGCGAATTTCCCAACGCTTTTTATGGGATTGGTCAATCCGGATGGCAATTTGGAACTTACCGACGGAACCCTGCGTATTATTGATTCCAAGGGCAATATTGTCACGGACAACATTGATCCTGCAAATTTTCAGGAATATATCGGAGAATCCGTAGAATCGTTTTCGTACTTGAAATCACCCTATTACAAACCGTTGGGATATCCGGAAGGAATTTACCGAGTGGGCCCCGCAGCCCGTCTCAATGTTTGCAGCGGATGCGGAACACTTCTGGCCGATCAGGAATGGGCGGAATTCAGAAGCTACGAACGTGGACCGATTTTGAGTTCCTTCTACAACCATTATGCCCGGCTTATCGAAATTCTTTATTGCATCGAAACAATTGAAAAACTCGTGGAGGACCCTGCTATCCTCAATTCGGAGGCAATCAGGGCCTATGCCCAACCAAATTACGGTGAGGGCATCGGCTGCGTAGAAGCGCCGCGCGGCACCCTTTTTCACCATTATAAAGTGGATCGCCATGGACTGATGACCTGGGCCAACATGATAGTCGCACCCGGTAATAACAACCTTGCCATGAACCGGGGTGTCCAGCAGGTCTCCGAACGTTTCATCAGCGG
>CAZKYZ010000083.1:0-11654 GCA_964557055.1 uncultured Desulfobacterales bacterium | reverse complement strand
GTTGGAAGGAGACCTAAGATGGCACAAGTACTGGCGGACAGGCGCGATATCGACTTTGCGCTTTATGAGCAAATGGATGTCGAGGCATTGACCCATACGGACAAATTCGGCGATCTGGACAAGAAAGTATTCGACATGATTATAAAAGAGGCCCGGACGCTTTCCGTGAAGGAAATCCTGCCCACCCTCGCCGAAGGGGACCGCATCGGGGTGACCTTTGACAATGGGAAGGTCACTGTTCCGGAATGTTTCCGTCGCCCTTACAAACTGATGTGTGAAGGGGAGTGGAATGCCATGGTTGAAGATCCGGAAGTGGGCGGTCAGGGGCTCCCCCGGATGATCGATCAGGCCGCCAAGGAGTACATTGTGGCGGCCAACTATTCCATGACAACCTATGCCCTGGAAGGCCATGGAACCGGCAAGATGATTGAGCTTTACGGCACCGAAAAACAGAAGCAGCTTTTCTTAAAGAAACTCTATACGGGTGAATGGGGCGGGACCATGGACCTGACGGAACCACAGGCCGGATCGGACCTGGCCGCCCTGGAAACGTCTGCTGAAAAACTGCCGGACGGCACGTACAGCATAAAAGGCAGCAAGATCTTTATCACCAACGCGGAACACGATCTTACCGAAAATATCATTCACCCGGTACTGGCCAGAGTGACGGGCGCCCCCAGGGGCACCAAAGGGATTTCGATTTTCATTGTCCCCAAGATCTGGGTCAACGAAGACGGAACATTAGGAGATCGGAACGACATTGTCTGCACCGGCGTAGAGGAAAAAATGGGAATCCATGCCAGCGCCACCTGCAGCACCTCCATGGGCAGCCGGGGCGTCTGCCGCGGGCTGCTGCTGGGTGAAGAAAACCAGGGTATGAAGGTCATGTTTCATATGATGAACGGCGCCCGTCTGGATGTCGGTTTCCAGGGGTTTTGCAACGCATCGGCAGCCTATCTGGAAGCCCTGAACTTTGCCCGGGAGCGACGCCAGGGCAAGGATCTGGCCGAGGGCAAGAACCTGGACGCTCCCCAGGTGCCCATTATCCGGCATCCCGATGTGCGCCGCATGCTGCTCTGGATGAAAGCTCACGTGGAAGGTATGCGCAGTCTCGTCTACTATACGGCTCGCTGTTTCGACCGCATGGCTGCCGTATCCGATGAATCGGAAAGGCAGTTGTCGGCCGATTTTACGGAATTGTTAACACCGCTGGTGAAGGCCTATTGTGCCACACGCGGGTTTGAGGTCTGTGTGCAGGCCATGCAGGTGTTTGGCGGCTATGGTTACACCCGGGAGTACCCGGTGGAGCAGCGTGCCCGGGACGGCAAGATCGCATCCATTTACGAGGGTACCGACGGAATTCAGGCCATGGACCTGCTGGGCCGCAAGCTGGGCATGAAAAAAGGGACGGTGTTCATGGCTTTTCTCTCGGAGATCGGGAATACGGTTGCAGCGGCCAAAGAAAACGAAGCCCTGGCGGCGTTGGCAGTCGATGTCGAAGCCGCGGCGAACAGGCTCGGCGAAGTCGCGCTGCACATAGGCAGAACAGCCATGTCGCCGGAATTTAAAACAGCCTTTGCCTGTGCCCATCCTTTCATGATGATTATGGGTGATGTTATCATGGCCTGGATGCTGTTATGGCGGGCCGTGGAAGCTTCGCAAAAGCTGGCGGAAGGAGCCAAGCAGAAAGACATCGAATTTTATAACGGACAGATACAGACGGCCCGCTACTACATCCGGTCCGTGCTTCCCGGGACTGTGGGCCAGATGAACGCATGCACCTCCGGTGATGACGCCGTGGTGGCCATATCGGAAGAAGCGTTTGGAGGGAAGTAGGCGTTATCCCGGCGGGCGGGGTGCTTTTTAACCCTACTGTTTTTATACAGGATCAGGAGCACATCCATCAGATTCTGATACCTGCGGCAAACCCCTGATGAACCGCGTCAAAGGCCATGCCGATGGTGTTTGCATCCCCAATGATATCGAAGGGAATTTTTTTCGCATTGATTACGGCAGCCAGTTCATTGACGGATCTGGAACCGGCGGCAATAACGATTGTGTCCGCCGGGATTTCTTCAATGCCTTGTCCGGTTTCCACCCGTATACCGTTTGCAGTGATCTCCAGTGCTTTGGAGGTGATTTTTGATTCCACACCATACCGGGTAACATCCTGGAGCATCCCCCAGCGTGTGGATTTGCCGAAGTCCTTGCCGATGGCATCAATCATTTCGACAATCGTGATTTGTTTGGTTCCTTTCGTAGCCATCTCGTAGAGTACTTCCGGGGTTTCGGCTTTGTTGATAAACAGGAATTTTAAAACCCCTGCGGACAGTGTCCCTTTTTTCGCCAGCAGGAGGGCGGTTTCCACTCCCACGGCTCCGCCGCCGACAATCACCACCCGTTTGCCGGTGTAAACCTTTTCGGCCAGCACGTCCCATGCCTGGACCACATGAGGGAGTTCGGACCCGGGGATCGGGAGAACCAGGGGGGACGCGCCCGTGGCCAGAACAATATGGTCCGGCTTTTCCCGGTCGATTAATTCTTCATCAACGGTTTGATTCAATATCACGGTGATATTTTTGGTGTATACTTGGGTTTCCAGGTCATAGGCCAGTTCGGCGAATTCTTCTCGGCCCGGGGGAGCTGCCGCCAGGTAAAGCTGTCCGCCAAGTTCATCGGTTTTTTCAAAAATTGTTACCTCATGACCACGTTGTGACGCAGCAATCGCTGCATTCATACCGGCAGCACCGCCGCCGATGACCATGACTTTTTTAGGGGTTTCGGCAATTTCACAGGTCCCGTTACATTCGTATCCGGCTTTCGGGTTGCATAAACACTCCACATGTTTGAGTTTGAAGAGGTTGTCAAAACATCCCTGGGCGCAGGCAATGCAGTGCAAAATATCTTCTTCCCTGCCGCTTTTTGCCTTTTCTGGCAGATAAGGGTCGGCAATCAGACTGCGTCCCATGGCGACCATGTCGCACATATTGTCTGCGATTAACTCCCGGGCTGTTTCCGGGTCATTGATACGATGACTGGCAATCACCGGCACATCAACCAGCTCTTTGATTCCCCGGGATAGATAGGCAAACGCGCCCCTTGGGACAGCTGCCGTAATCTGGGGAATCCTGGCTTCATGCCAACCGACATTGATGCACAAGGCATCCACGCCTGCTTCACCGGCGAGGGCTTTTGCATATTGCTGCAGCTCCTCCCGGCCCTGGCCGCCGGGCATAAAATCATTCCCGTTCATGCGAACCATGACGGGGAAATCAGCGCCCACTTCCGTGCGGATGGCTTTAATGATTTCAAGGCCGAAACGCATCCGGTTTTCCAGGGAGCCGCCATATTCATCGGTTCTCTGATTGGTAAGTGGCGAGAGAAATTCGCTGATCAGGTAACCGGTTCCGCTTAGGACTTCCACGGCATCATAACCGGCCTTTTGCACCCGCAATGCTGCCCGGGCAAAGTTGTCGACAATCTGATGAATCTCCTCGGTTTCAAGGGCTTTGGGTGTTTCCTTGGTCAGGCGGGAGGTGATGGCGGAAGGTGCGACCGGTTGTTTGCCGTCTAAAAAAAACGAAAAGTTGTACCGCCCGGCATGGTTTATCTGAACGCAGGACCTGGCACCGTTGTCTTTGATAGCACTTGCCAGACGCCTAAGTCCGGGTATAAACTCGTCTTTATGGGCGCCGATGTTGGTGGTATTGCCTGATAAATCATCCACCGTGGCATAACCGACAGTGATCATACCGGCGCCCCCACGGGCGCGTTCGGTATAAAAGTTAACAATCTGATCCGTGACCTCAAAATTGTTGGCCATGCCCAGATGCATGGCTGGCAGACAGATTCTGTTTTTAATCTTAAGTGCGTTGATTGTGATCGGTTCGAACAATGGATCCTTCATGGTCTCTCCTGATTTTTTTGTTTGCTATCGTGTTAAACGATATAGAATATTTTCACTGTTCGTTTCAAAGGTAATTTAGATGCTGACACGGGAAATGAAAAGATGCGCATATGACCTAAAACAAGTCAAACCGGGGAGTATCTTACCATCATCAACAAGGCTGGAAAAATCCTGAGATACAGATATCAAGATCGGCGGCTCAATTTCCTTTGAAATCCGGTTTTCTCTTTTCCAGAAAGGCCGTAAAGGCTTCCATCAGGTCGTCGGAGATGATCTCGGCGGCGTTTTTCTGGGCCACAAATTTAAGGCCCGGGTAGACCCCGTGATCCCGGTTGAAGAGCATCACCTCCTTGATTCCCTGTACGGTCAGGGGTGCGTTTGCGGCGATTTCTTCCGCCAGTTCGGCAGCTTCCCGGTACAACGCCTCGCGCGTATCGCATAAACGGGTTAACAGACCGATGTGGTAGGCTTCCGCCGCTGTAAAGTCCCGTCCGGAAAGGGCCAGTTCGCTGGTCCACCCCTGCCCGATGATATGGGGCAGACGCTGCAGGGTGCCGATGTCGGCAATAATGGCGATTTTTGTTTCCCGAATGGCAAAAACGGCATCTTTGCTGGCCATACGGATGTCGCAGGCGCTGATCATGTCGACCCCCCCGCCGATGCAGTGGCTGTGCACAGCGGCAATCACCGGTTTGCGGCACCTTTCGATGGCATTCATGCTCTCCTGAATTTTTTCGATGTTGCGCCGTAAGTTTACCCTGCCGGCAGCGGATTTGTCGGCTACCAGGGACCCTGCCTCCATGAGGTCCAGGCCCGCCGTAAAACTTTTGCCCTCTGCTTGTATTATCACTACACGCACTTCCGGATCTTGATCGAACCGGGAGAAATGTTCTCCTAGACCGGTAAAAAAGGCTTCCCCCATAATGTTGCGCTTGTCCGGATTGTTGAGGGTCAGCCGGGCGATGTGGTCTTTGATTTCAACTTTGAAAGGATTCATTTTTTCTCCTCGACAGGATACCGGAAATAATATGAAACGGCCTCAAATTGCGCAGTAGTAGGGTCAGGTTCAGGCTGATAATTTCTGAATAGTGTCTTCTGCTTCCCGCATAATTCGATCGAACAGTTCTTTTACCGTGGGGATGTCCCGAACCAGACCGATACCCTGTCCGCAGGAGACGATGCCCACATCCAGGTCACCGTTGTCATACATCTGCTTGGCTCGTTTTCCGGACACCACTTCTATAATATCTTCAAAGCCGGCACACGCTGTTTCCAGCTCCAGGCATTTTTCGGCGGCCGGATTGCGCCAGACCCGGTGGGTGGCTTCAAGGGACCGCATGATCAGCATGGTGTCCAGTTCACAGGTGTTGACCAGCGCGTTTTTCAGTTTATCATTGATCGGGCATTCGCGGGTGGCCATCAGGCGTGTTCCCATGATGACCCCGGCGGCTCCCAGGGCCAGGACAGCGGCAACCCCCCGTCCATCGGATACGCCGCCGCCGCCGATAACAGGAAGATTGACGGCATCCACAATGGTGGGGACCAGTACCAGGGTGCCGATATCCAGTTTGCCCGTTGCCCCGCCGTTCTCATACCCCACAACGGTGACCATGTCGGCACCCATCTTCTGAACCTTGAGGGCGTAGCGCACACCCACGCACTTGTGTATCCAGATCATGCCGGCTTTTTTGAAACGCCTGCAGAGATCTTCCGGGGCGGAATGGCCGGAGGTCTCTACGATAGAGACCCCTTTTTCCACCAGAACATCCATGTATTCATTGTTGTCGATGGGCCGCATGGAGGGGAACAGGTTGAGATTCACCGCAAAGGGCTGGTTGGTTCGTTCTTTCACTCTGTCAACGGCTTTGGCGAATTCTTGTTTTGATTCATAGATGGCCGATGCCAGGATTCCCAGCCCACCGGCATTGGAAATGGCGGCAACAAAATCAGCCTTACTGATGTGCATCATCGTTCCGCCGATCAACGGATATTTGATCCCGAGTCTGCGGGTCAATTCTGTTTGAATCATGATTGCTCCTTGTAAAAGACATTGGATTTTTTCACTGTGGCCGGATACGCTGAATACCCGCCACCGCTCACAACCGTGCTACATGATGGTTGCTTTTCTGTCAAGACGATATCGAACGAACGTTCGTTTTTTTCTTGAATCCGGCAGGCAGTGGCTCCGTTGTCGATACAGGCATCCGCCTGTTGAATTGACAAAATACGGCTGGTGCGGTTAAACTGTAGAAAACAGGGGCAACCGGTGAACGATCTAAAGGAGAAAAGACAATACCCCCGGCAAGTTTGTCGTCCGGAAGAACAGACCATCCTCAGGATCAGTAAAATCAATTTCAAGGTGATCGATATTTCCGAACGGGGGCTTCGTTTTGTCAACGATGGAAAACTGAAACTGAGCGGGTGGGTCAGCGGCAGTCTGGTCATCGGGAATAAAAAACCGATCGATATTGACGGCATCGTTGTCCGCAGACAGGACAACGAAATCGGGATCCATCTGGTTTCTCCGATCCGGACGGGATAAAAGATGCCTGTACTGCTCTTTAAATTAAATGGGGTTCCCGTGGACGAAGCCGGGGAGGTGCGTGACCTGTTGACGGAGAACGGGATCGACTATTATGAGACCAGCGGCGGCAGCTGGGGGCTGTCGGTGCAGGCCATCTGGCTGGAAGACCGCAGCGCCTATGAAAAGGCCCGTTCGTTGATCGACGGTTACCAAAAAGAACGATCCCTCCGCATGCGGGCTCTTTATCGGCAGTTGGGCCAAGAAGGGCGCCGTACAACCCTTCTGGACGGGTTTCGGGAGAACCCGGCCCGCTTTCTGCTATATCTGGGAATCGTAGCCGTTATCCTGTACCTGTCAATCAAACCGTTTGTAAGCCTGGGACTTTTGAAGTAACCTGATAACCTCGGTATACAGGCCCGGCCGCGATTCGGATAATCAAAACGATCGAAAAACCGGCCCGCATCTTTGCGAGATGACGAAGAAGGGGGCGGGATCCGATCCCCATTATACATCATTTCTGCTTGACATCCGTACTGATTTTTTCTAAGTTCCGAGAATAAAAAAGAATTATAGTGTGTTCCCCGCGACAACTTATGGGTGGCAAGTGGCTGGGCAGGTGCCACAAGCCTGACCTGCTGACAGATGACCGGTATATGCGAAATATGAACTTCCGCCAATCTCCATCTGCGTTTGCACTGTTACTTATTATCGCTGTTTTTCCGCTGACGGCTTTTGCCGAAAATGAGCCCCCATTAGATAACAACCAGCCGGGGGTCTTTGAACTGATCGAACCCCTGGAACAGTCAACTGTTGTCGGCAAACAGCCTGCCGTCCGGTTTCGGTTTCTGGAAACGGACAGGATCGAAGGATATGTCGCCATTCTGGACGGCGCCGACATCACCGCCGTCGTGCAGCAGGATCAGTACGATTTCATCTACCGGCCGATCCGTACGCTGCCGTCCGGTGAGCACACCCTGATGGTGATTGCTTATTACTCGGGCGGAACCCAGGCCGAAGAACAGAAAATGTTTCAGAGCCGTCATCTGGAAAAATTTGAAGAGGCCTATTCTGAAAACGAGATCGGAGCCGTTTACAGTCCGGTCCTGTACCGCAAAGGGCACTACGAAGACGCGCCCAATTACCAGGTGACCGGTAATCTGCACACCTCTTCCAAACTGAAAGAAAGCGGGTTCGAGGCGACGGGTGACGCCAATTTCTGGTACCTGGAACAGAACCAGCCCGTTCCGGACCCCCAGAAGCCCGGTGTGGACCTTGCGGATTACCTCGTGACGGCAAGCTACACTAAGGACCAGATGAAAGCTTATACGGAGATCGGCGACGTATCCTTCGATCTCACACCGTATACCATCCAGGGCCTTTCCCGGCGGGGCGGAGCAGTCGGTCTCGAATATGGAGATTATTATTTGCGGGTGATGAACACCAGCAGTGAGGAGCTTTTCGGGTTCAACGGCGGATTGGGATTCAGCGATTCGTCCGATGACAGCCTTACGGCATTCAGCGGGGGCGTAGATCTGTTTTCAGGCCAGCTGAGTATCAAAGCGGCTTATTTGACCGGCGGCATCGAGACGGAATCCTATAATTCCTGGACCGCGGATGCCGCTCAACAGAAAGGAGATGCCGCGGGGCTGCTGGTACAGTCCAACCTGTTTGACAACCGGCTGCAGCTGGAGGCGGAGGTGGGCTATTCCGGTTACGATTTCGACATTTCCGATGAATTTTCCGAGGCACACGGGTACGCCTACCGGTTCGCGGCGAGTGGGTATTACGAACAGTTCACTTACGGTGCTTCCTATCAATATATCAGTCCGGAATATGAAGTCATCGCAAGCACCGGAACGCAGAACGACAAAGAAGAAATTGCGGTAAACGGCGGCGTCACCTTTGACAGCGATACGGTGCAGGTCAATTTCGTCCGCTATCACGACAATGTGGACAATGATGACCTATACCCCCGCATTACCAATACGGATGGTTCCATCGATTATACGATAGGGAGGTTCGGTGATATCACGGCTACTCTGGGCTACATGCGCAATCTTCAAAAGAGCAGCCATGAACCGGACACTCTTGTGGAGGTCGATACTTCCACCGACACCTTCTCGGGGTCCTTGGGCTATTTCAAAGAGAGTTTTTCCGCGGATCTTTCCGGGTCATATTCCGAACAGAACGATAAAACGGATACTAATTTAGACAGCTCGATTCTTTCCTTTGGCCTTACGCCGTCCTATTATTCGGACTGGGTTTCCGTCGGCGGCAGCCTGAACTGGACCCGCATCAGCGACGACAGCACGGATGTGGATACCGACACATTTACGGTTGGTCTCAACCTTAACGGCGATATTGTCAAAGACCGGCTTTCCTATGACCTGGCAGGCACATACACCACCAACGAAGCCAACGACGACAGTACAGACATGTATTCCTTTGATGCCACCGCCAAGCTTACTTACTCGATCGTGGACGAGTTTTATGGGTTCGTCAATCCGTCGGTGGGACTGGAAGGGCGCTACTTCTACTCCCACGACAATGTCAGTAAAACCAAAGAGGACGACCGGATGATCATGCTTGTCTTTTCAACCAGCTACCTTTTCGGGTTCTGAGGGATACGGTCATGAAGCGAATCCTTCCGTTATGGATATCCGTTGCTGTTCTGCTTTGCTGGCCGGCTGTTCCCGTGGTTCCGGCGGGAAATGCGACAACAGGTTTTGGGATAACGGATGTTCGTCTGACCTTTGACAACGACAGGGGTGAACGGACAGTCAAACGCCGCCAGACGGCCCTTCAGGCTTTTGTGGATATCGACTACAAAGGATCGGGGCTGTTCGAAGGCTACTGGACAGTCGACGGGAAATTTTTTGCCGACGTCACCCGGTATTTTACCGGTGGGGGCGCCATTCGTATCGCATCCCCGGTGATACCCGGCCTGCCGACCTGCTGTGAGGGCCTGCATATCGTGACGCTGGTTATCCAGAAGCCTGTGCAAGTGTACAAGCCTGTCAAAGGGGTCTATTTTGTTACAACAGTGGAAGAATCGATTCAGCCCGGCATAGCCTTAAAAGAGCCTCCCGATTTGTTGGTTGTCGATCCGGCGGGCGAGACATTTTCCTGGGAGGGCCGTGTGACCCTGAAAACCTATCTGATCGAGTTTATCGAAGACAACCCGGACCGTCCGATTGCATCCGCATTTACCGAAGAAAACCACTACCAGATGCCGATGCCGGTTGCCAAATACCGGTTTCATCCGGGAAAAATTTACTTCTGGCGGGTCAAAGGTTTTTCTGCGACGCATGAATTTGTAGCGGAAAGTCTCCCGCGCAGATTTCGAACCATCGACGGGCGTGCAAAAAGCATAGACTAAAAAACAGATATACAATAATAACGGGAACGGAAACGATGAAAAAAACAAGCCTGCTTACTGTTTGTTATCTACTTATAATTATGTGGTCCGCCACAGCGATGGCAGCCATCACCACGGCGCCTTCTTCCGTTACGGTTTCCAGAGGGACACAGAGCGTTCAAGTGATCCAGTACAATTTCGATGTGGCTGTCCAGGATCCTACGTCACCGGAAGGGGTATTTCTCAGCGGAACAAATGTTCTAGGAAGAGTTAATACCACTGTTTCCGCGACGTTGAGGTTGAAACCGGGATTTACTGCCGGCGCATGGATCGGCAGCACCTCGGAGCGTCTCGTCATCTCGGAGACTGTGCTCAAAAGGGCGGAGAAACTCGGTGTAAGCCGTTTTCAGTACCGGAGGCAATTTTTTAGCTCATTTGGATTGATTCTGGGGACTACCAACGTTCAGGTTGTCGTGACGACCACGGGCGGCGGGCCCTTGCAGATTAGCGGTATCCGCCTCTATTTCGACAACAACCAGGGAAATATCACGGTCAAACGGAACGACACCGGTCTTCGAACCAATGCGGATATTGATTATTACGGTACCGGTTATTTCCGGGCCTACTGGCAGGTGGATGGCCGCATTCTTGCCTACATCAACCGGTATCTGAACACCGGAAGCATGATCACTTTCAAAACACTGGAAATTCCGGGTTTGCCAACTTTCCGGGAGGGCAGCCACACCGTTCGGCTGATCATCCAGGAACCGGACCAGCAGATTCCTTTTCCCAAGGCGATCTACTATGTAACCGCCGACAAAGTGCCTTCCCTGGCACCCATCAACCTGGCCGAACCGGGCCGGCAGGCCGTTCAGGAATACAAGCCTTTCCGGGTCGCATGGAGTCCGGCTCCCGGTGTCAGCACCTACCTGGTCGAATTTTTCCTAAAAGATGAGGATCTGCCGGTGTTTTCGGCATACGTTGCCGGTGCCGCGGAATACATCCTCCCCGAACCGGCCCTGCGCCACTATTTCGTGCCGGGAAAGGATTATGTCTGGCGGGTGAAGGGGTTCGACGGGGAAAACAACCTGTCCGGGGAGAGCGCTGATCGCGAGTTCCGCCTGCACTAATCCGGCAATTATCTGATTTGGAATTTCGAATTGCGAAAACATAAATAAAAGGGTTCGAGGGGAGGAGCCAAGAGCTATGACCCAAATTGTTCCCTGCTCTCTGCACTCTCCCGTTGTTGTACTTCCTAACAGCCTACAGTCTAAACCCCTGCAGCCTGCTCTCTACTCTCTGCTCCATGCCCTCTGCGCTTTGCCTTTGGCTCCAGGCTCTCCGGACAGCCTTGGGTCCGCCTTGTTTATTTATTCTCCATCTTCAGCTTTTCAATTTCCAGGATGGTTGTTACATCCACCCGTTTGTGAAATTTCATGTGGATGGCGTAGTCGTTGAACAGGTGGTAGCTGACGCCGATGGCGCGGCCGATGCGCTCGATTTTTTTCTGCTCCCCGCCGGAATTGTAGGCGTACTGGACGTGGAGATTACGTCCCAGGAGCATCCTCGCGGTTTCCTGCTTGGGGGTTTTAAAATAGAAACAAAACCCTTCCACGGAGATGTCGTAGGCAGTTCCCCGGAAGGATTTGCCGATGGGTTTTTGGGCGGCGTTGAGAATATGAACCCCCACCGGACCGGTCGCCTTTATTCTCTTGTGGACACGCCGTTCGATGCTTTTCCGGAACAGCAGATCGCTGATTTTCTCACGGTTCAAGCAATGTTCCTCGAGTTTGCTTTCGAGGTTGGGGTGCTTTGCCGACCATACTGCAAGGGCATCTCTTTTGAGGACCTGCAGCTTCGAAGCC